>PAST01000042.1:95291-121002 GCA_002713405.1 Crocinitomicaceae bacterium
GATAAGTTATTACTGCACCAACNGGNACTTCNTCATTTTCAAAAGCAATTTGAGCTTGNTTTANAGCTATTCGCATAAAGTATTCGTCACTATATACGTTCATTTNTCTGTTTATTTTTCAAATTTAANCCAAATTTTCAATAGNTTTGNNNTNATTAAATATTNACGAANTAAANCNNNNTANTATGNCTTTTGAGTTACCACAATTAAACTACAGCNATGANGCTNTAGAGCCACACATTGATCANAANACAATGGAAATACANCANGGNAAACANCATGCNGGNTATACNNCNAANTTAAATGCNGCNNTNGANGGNACNGANCATNCANANAANTCNATNNANGAANTNATGANNTCTNTNGATATGNNNAANANNGCNTTAAGAAATAATGGNGGTGGNTNTTNTAATCACTNTCTNTTTTGGAANNNAATGTCTCCNAANGNAGGNGGNTTACCNTCAGGNTCTNTNGCTGATGCNATTNATAGAGATTTTGGNTCATTTGAANNCTTTTAANGATNCNTTTTCNAAAGCAGCAGCNACACAATTTGGTTCNGGTTGGGCNTGGNTATGCGTGCTCANANNGATGGCAAANTAGAAGTNTGTTCTACTCCAAANCANGANAACCCTNTNATGCCAGGTGTTNGNTGTGNNGGAACTCCNATCTTAGGAATTGATGTTTGGGAACATGCTTATTATCTAAATTACCAAAACAGAAGACCAGATTACATTNAAGCTTTTTTTAATGTAGTTTCTTGGGACCAAGTTCAGAAAAATTATGATCAGTAATTAAGCAAATTATTTTAGAAAAATTAAGCCACTTTTTGTGGTTTTTTTGCTTTTTTGAACAAAGCATTTAGTAGTATTGAGCCAACAACAATCATTGAGCCAAGATAAAAGTTCAGACTCATTACTTCGGAGTTTTTAAAAATTAAAAGTGCAAAAATTATTGCATAGATAGGTTCTAAGTTTACAGACAAATTAACTGTATATGGCTTTATAAACTTCATGACATAAACTCCTAGCAGGAATGCAAAAGAAGTACATACAACTCCTAAAATCATCAACCAAAATAGTTGANGACTATTTAGTGAAAGTTGTTCAAAGACAACATCTCCATTTAAATAAAATAAAATAGTTATTACCCAAAACCCTCCCATAAGTTCATAAAAAGAAATAATAGCAGAGTCATTTTCTTTAACAAGTACGCTATTTATAACAGAAAAAAAAGCAGCTAAAAAAGCAGAGATTAATGCTAGAAAAATTGCTGTTAAATAATCAGGATGGTTTTCAAAATTTAAATCATTTACAATTATGGAGACTCCAATAATTACTAAAACACCCGTAAACAATTCCTTATAATCAATGCCTTTTCTGTAAATAANCCATTCAGCAAAGGATGTGAAAAATGCTGTTGTTGACATAAAAACTAAGGCAATTGAAACATTAGAAAGTGCAATTGCTTCAAAAAAGCAATACCAATGAAATGCAATTAAAACTCCATTTCCAATAAGCTTGTAAAGTGTTTTTTTTGAAACTATAATNCGTTCTTTTTTAATAAGAAGATAGAATAGAAGAGTGGTCCATGCAATAAGCATTCTCCAGAAAACAATTTCACCTGTTGAAAGTCCACTTAANCCCAAAANTTTACCAATAATACCTGTAAATCCCCAAATTAATATAGTGAAGTGAAGTATAAGNTGGTTTTTGTATTTATTAATCAATTTTTTTATTTTNAGTACAGTATAAATCTATGATTTTACTTTATAAACTTTATAAAGGGTTTAAAAACTATTACACATTAATCAAGAAGATTTGTATTTTTTAATTTAATTGTGGTAATTTCTTTAACTTAGCTCTTATAATGTNTAAAAAAATAANAAAAAANTTACTCCATTTTGTTTATTTTACCCTAATTCTTAGTTCATGTAAAAAAACTGACCAAATAGATTTGTCATCCTTACAAACCTATCATCATGTAGCTATTCCATTAGTTAGTGCAGAGATTGATGTTGAGGATATGCTAGAAAGAGATACTGGAGATGTTATAAGNACTGGAACAGATGGGGAATTATTTTTAGTTTATGCTAATCCTCCAACAANTTTAAATGCATCTGAAATAATTGAGATTCCAGACCAAAATTTTAATATTTCTGTTAATCCTGCTCCTCAAAATTTACCTTCACTCATAGGTTCAATTAGTTATTCAGATACCAATTTTAATGCTTTTACATTTTCTCAAGGAGAGGAATTAACTTCCATTGANTTTTCNCAAGGAATTTTAANTATAGAGATTGATAATAATTTAAGTCATGAGGTGGTTGTTAATATTACAATTCCATCTTTGGTGGATAATCAAGGAGGTTATTTNTCAGATATTTTAACAGCACCTGCCAATAATCCAGCAGTTACTCAAGCAAATCTTAGTAACTATATTTTTGATTTAACTAAAGGGAATATTGGATTTAATGAGATGGTGGTCTATTTAGATGTAACTATCAATGGTTCGGGAAGCTCAATTAATACATCTGACGATCTTGCTTTTTCATTTACAATGAATAATTTAGAGTTTGCTTCAATTTTAGGGGACATCAAATACCAGCAATTTGATTTAGGTTCTTTTCCTTTAGAGATAGATATATTTAGTAACTCNGAATCGGCAGTTCAGTTTTTACTAACCAATCCAAAAATTGAACATACTATTAAAAATAGTTTTGGTTTTACTGCCAATATGGGAATGCAATCCATGTATTATGAAGATCTTCAGGGAGTTTTTTTAGATAATGTATTGTATGATTCGGCTGCTTCTGGGAACTTGCAGCTTGCACCATTTTATTTTCCACCTATAGATCAACCCNTAATTCAAGGCGATTCTGTAACATCTATTATTACTATGGATGCAACTAATAGTACCATTAACCAGTTAATTAATTCAACTCCAAAAAACATTGTTAGTAACCCGGTGTTAACTGTAAATGCCGATTCAACAATTNCTAATAATAATTTTATATTAAGTTCGAGCAAAATTTCTGTATCTACCGAAATAACTTTGCCATTAGAAGGGTATGCAGAAGGGTGGATAATGGGAGATACTATTCCATTTGATTTTAAAGTAGATGAATTATTTAGTTCAGAAACTGATATTGATTCTGCAATAATTAAATTCTCTACTACAAATGGATGGCCTGTAGAGGTTAATTTTACTATAGAATTATTAGATAGNAACTTTAATTTATTGTCTTCTATTGCCGACGGAGAAATGGTTCTTCAGTCTGCAACTTTGGATGCTAACGGAAGGGTTATAGAAGACTCACNGCAAAAAGTAACGTTACTTGGTTGTGATTCTTCTTGNGTAGAGAATTTAAATCAAACCAAGTTTGTGATTCTTCTTGTATCGGCAAATACNTTAGATTATGACAGNCAANAACCAGTGAAGATTTACAGCGATTACAAATTACAATTATCCATGTCATTATTAATTTCTGGGAGAATGTTTTAATGAAAAAAGTTATTTTCATATCGTTGGTTTTTCTATTTACTGAAATTAATGCGCAGCAAGATTTTATTTTGTATCANATGCCATCAATTCCTCAGATTACACAAGTTGACCCTGCTTCTTTTCCGGATTCAAAGTTTGACATAGGTCTTCCAATTATTTCAAGTGTCTATGGCTCAATATTTAATACTGGTTTTTCAATGGGAGATATTTTTTATAATAATGCTGACGGAATTATGATGCCAGATGTTGACAATGCAATAGCAAAGATGTCTTCGGAAAACTTTTTTATCCTTAATGGAAGTACAGATTTAATTTTTGTTGGGTTAAAAAAAGGAAATAATTTCTTTTCCATAAACGTAACTGAAAAGTTAGATTTTACTTTTAATTATCCAAAGGACTTAATAGTTCTTGCTATGGAGGGAAATGGCAATAAACTTTTGGGGAAAAGAGCTTCTCTNGATGGGTTGGGATTCGATTTTACTCATTGGAGAGAATACGCGGTGCATTGGGTTCATGACGTTAATCATAAATTTTCTTATGGNGCAAGACTAAAGTATCTCTACGGAATGGAAAATTTTGCCACTGATGTTAGCTATATGGGAATTGAAACTGATCAAAACTCACATGCACTGAAATTTGATATGGCTTTTGATTTTAGAACCTCTGGCCTTCCTCAAGTAATGATTGATGGTGATATTCCAGNAATTGGTGGANTGAATACTAAAGATTCTAGCATAATGCAGCAGTCTGGNTTTTCACCAGGATATATCAATAATTATTTATTNAATAGAAAAAATAGGGGATTAGCAATTGATTTAGGATACAATTACCATATTAATGACAAACTACTTTTAGAAGCATCTGTTCTGGATTTAGGNTTTATAAATTGGAAAAGTTACACTGCAAATTCTAAGTTAGAGGCTTGGGATTATGAATANGATGGAATTGATAATCCAATTTCNATTTTTGGAGAAGGGTCTAGTGTTGAATTTTTAAAAGGAGTCCTGGAAGACTCNATAGAAGAAGATTTAAAAAATAATTATTCATATTCTAATGAAAATTATAGGACTGCTCTACGAACAAAAATTTATGCATCCATGGANTACATTGTAGATCATAATAATTTTGTTTCTTTAAGCTTTTATAATTCATTTGTAAGAGGTATATGGAGGCGTGGTATGGGGTTGGCATATAATTATCACCTTGGTAATTTTCTTTCAGCTACAGCTAGTTATTCTATATACAATCGCAGTTATTCAAATCTTGGATTAGGNGTCTCTNTAAACCTTGGTCCTGTTGAAATTTACTGTTTAACAGATAACATTCTTGCTTTTGGTACTCTTAACCCAAGAGAAAATTTTATTTCTAACACATCCAATAGTATAAATATTGACGCTAAGAAAGTTAGAAATGGTCAAATTCATTTTGGACTTAATTTAACTTTTGGCAGAGAAAAGAAAGAAAAGACCGTTGACGACGGAGATGACAAAATAGCAAAGTCAGCTTCTTCAGAAAGCAATGAAAACGGCAAGGAATCTTCACCTAAAGTTAAAAAATCTTCCAAAAACGTGTCTTCAAGTAAATCTAATATTGGTTCTTCACGTAACCCCAATACTTCAAAAAAAACCAATTATAATTCCAAACCNGCTAAGAAAAAGAAAAAGAAGAAGAAGACGAAGGCGAAGAAAGTGGAACAGTCAGCACCTAAAAGTAGCACCTTGAGAAAGGTGTCTAGACAACTATAATTAAATTATTTTATTTACAATATCTTTTACCTCCAAAATTTTTGTATTCTGAGGTTTGAAAAATATAAAATTAGCATCTCTATTAATTTTCAGCTCTATTGACTCTCCTTTTGTTTGAAATGGCGATATTAAAATAGATTCTTTAAATTTAAATAGATTCTTGCTGTTTTTCACTTTAGAATATCCTATTAAATTAATTGTATCTAGATGGAAATTCTTTATTTTTAAGATCAATTCATTTTTATCATTAATATATTTATTTGCTTTTATTCCAATGGATGGAAAATAATTGTTTTCAATTGAAGCATAATCATAAATGAGAGGCTTAACTAAAAAATCATGATTTGAAGTGTANCTTGAAAGTAGTTCTCTAATAGCTTTTGCATTATTTATAAGATAATCCATGTCAAATTCATAATTTGGGAATTCATATTTCAAAATAGTATTTAATGAATCTGAAATAACTTTGTATTTCTTGACAATGCTAGTTAAGTATTCTAATTCTGAGAACTTATTTAGAAACTTTTTGTAATTAGAAACAAATACATCATTATTAAAAAATTGTTTAGATAGATAAGTCATTTTGAAATCAGAAGATATTGAATCAGAATATCCATAAATAATATCTTCAATTCCTTCTTCTATCCCAGCGTAACAATCAAATGCAATATGCTCTAACTTATGTGCTTTAGGATTATAATAAAAACGTTGATTATGCCAATGGTAAGAATGCCTAATTTTCCCAATATCATAAAGAGCATAAAGTTTTGCCGTATAATTTAAATCAAAGTTATCTTCTAAATTTCCATCAAACTCTTTGTACTTAGTCATTAATTTTAATCCTTTTTCAAAAGCACTTTTAAGACTGTCTGACGAAAAAACACTTTTCTTTTGAAAAGGAATTATTTCTGAGGCTTCAAAATATGGATACAAATTTTTATTCTTTGGATTGTTTAGTCTTGTCTCCCATACCCCTTCTTCATTAAATTTAAGTATAGGGGCGTCTTCCCTATTGTTGAATTTAAGTAATTCTTTACAAAAGTGTTCTTCGTAAGCATATATCCCTAAATTTTTCCCGTTCAAGGAAGCGGTTATAAAGCCATATCTTGTAGTTAAAATATTTTCGTCTCTAAAGATTTTGTGCATTATCCATTCCTTAAGAAAAGAGCGTGTTTTTGGATGTTGGATGGAGAATGTTTTCATCCCTTTAAAATCTTTATCACCTAATATTTTAATTCTAAAAGACCATTTGTCCCCACTTAGATGATCTATCCAGTCTCCTTTTAAACGAATTTTGATTGGAATTTCTTCCTTTTTATAAACCATAAGTCCTCTAAAGTATTTTTTTAAGGATTTATCAATCACACCATTTTGAATTGCTTTCTCTCTATATTTAAAAAGCTTATCTAAATCCTTAGATTTAATTTGAATACCTAAATCTTCTGTTTTGAATACTGGTCTCCTAGACTTATTTAACAACTCTATCTTTAAGTCATCATAGTAAGCAGGAAGAGTTTTTTCATTATGAATGAAAAACTTAATTTGTTTAGAATCTTTTTCTACTATAAAGCTAAGATTGATCAATACCCATTGACTTTCTATTTTTTTTTTTGAACTTCTTTTAATTGCTAGGATGTTTTTTTCATCATCTACCAACTTTAAGAAAGCTCTTGCTTCTCCGGTCTTTTCCCAGACAGAAATTATTATCTCATTGCCTTTTTTTAAATTTTTAAAAGTATAACTAAGTGCATACGGATTTTTAGCATGAATTTTAGCACTGTATTTTCCTGATTTTGAATAATCTAAAGATTGTGCTAGAGAATTGGAGACACGGCCTAAATTTTGTGAAATAAAGTAACTTCCTTCGACCTTTTCCATATCAAATATCAAAGGAGATTTATTGTTTTCTTTGCAGCTAAATGCATACATCGAACATAGTACTATAGGAAGGTATATTTTGATAATTTTCCCTAACATTTAATAATAAAACTAATTAATATATTTAAAACATTTAAGTAGAATAAGTAATCAGATTTGATTTATTACTTTTTTAACACGCAAAAAAATCTATCTAATCATTTTGCTTGTTAATAAATATTTGTAAAGTTAATTTCTATTTTTATTAATGTAGTTCAATTTTTTTATCCGTTATTGGTATCATTAGATTCCAAATTTGTGGTATAATTTTCTATGAAAATTAAATAAAACCACAATAATTTTTATTTCTTAATACACACTAATAGCACTTATATAAAGATACTATCTCAGTAATTATATTAATTAATTATTAAGTTCAAAGTCTGAAATTTCTCGGCTTGTGGTGTAAAATATTTTTTTATATTTGAATAAACCACAATATATTTTATTGTCCAATCTAACTAAATACCGCTGTCATAAAGAAACTTTTTTTTTAGATTATCTTCCAGATGAGGTTTTTATTAATTTAGAAAAAAAAGATAGAATAGAATATCGTAAACTTAGAGAGAATTATCAAATAATAGAAAGTAAATCTTTACAAGTCCTTACTTTACAGGAAGAAATAAAAAAAAAGAAGCTTCTAGTTCAAAAACTAAAGAAACAAATTGCAATTTCTAAATCAAAAGATTCATATTTAGATAAAATGAATTTAGCAAAAGAAAATTTGGAAGATATAATTACCAAATTTCATTTTTCTATTTCAATTGGGTTAAGAACTCACAAGAAAAAAGCCAAAGGTCTTTCTCAACCTAAATATTATTTAAGAATTACTGCATTTAACAAAAGGTTTAAAAACCTTTACATTGGGTCTCCAGACAAAATTAAGACCACTTTAGCTAATATATATAATAAGCCTTACAATAACTTTAATAGCGAAGAGCTGAAGGGGGAGCTTAAGGTACTTTATTCAGTATACATAAGAAATTACATATTCAAAAATTCATGGGATATTTTTTTTAACTCTAAACACTCTTTAAAAGATATAGAGCTTTGGGCTAGTGAAATAGGCAATGAAATTTATAGATGGTAAATTATGAATCATGCAAAAAATAAAACTAGTATGGGATTTTAATGGTTTAGATTCAATGAAGACTGCGCAGCATTTCAATATTCACTTAAAAGAGTTTTTATTTAAGGAAAAAATTCTATTTCACAATATAGGATTGGAGCCTATTAATGACTACCATAATATTGCTCATTTAGTTATTGACAAGCAATACCTTGATAAGATAAAACATGCTTTAAAGCCGCAAAGAGCATTTTTATTAGAAGATTAGATCATTTTATCACAGGTTAGGATTTAAGAGATCAATGGGAAAAGATTTCTATCCCTCACTAGTATCTGTTATTTGGAAAAAATCACTTGACTGTGATACTCTAATTTATGGTGGGTGGATACCTCATCTATCTTTTAAAATTGAAATTAAATTTTTTAACAATAAATCTTCTTTCATAGTTAAATATTTTGATTTTAAAATCTGTAATTTTAGAAAATGAGAATCCCCGTATTTATTTTATTTATATACTTATTTCAATCATGTATAACTTTACATGTTATTCCTAACGAAATTGGAATGTCACTTGATGATTTTTTACAAACAAAGGATAACCATTGTGAACTAAAACTTGTAGAAAAATCAGATTCAAATACAATATATAGTTCAGGATTTACAAATGATGATAGGGTTTATCTTTATCATTTTAATGAAAAAAACATTCTTTATAAAATTGATAAACAAGGTTATAAAAAAGAAGATGACAAAAAGTAAATTTTAATATATGTTAATAGTTTGTAAGTGATTTCTCACCCTCCACAAATTACTCCACGGTAACAGACTTCGCTAAATTTCTTGGTTGATCAACATTACATCCTCTCATTAGTGCTATATGATAACTTAGTAATTGCAGCGGAACAGTAGCCAATAAAGGAACCAATAATTCATCACATTTTGGAATCTCTATATAATGATCTGATATTTTCTTTACCTCTTTATCCCCATGACTTACTATAGCGATAACTTTTCCTTTTCTTGCTTTTACTTCCTGAATATTAGAAACTATTTTCTCATAACTCGAATCTTTAGTGGCAATTACAAAAACTGGCATTTCATCATCAATTAATGCAATAGGTCCATGCTTCATTTCTGCTGCAGGATATCCTTCAGCATGGATATAAGAAATCTCTTTAAGTTTTAAGGCACCTTCTAATGCTAATGGGAAATTTATCCCCCTTCCCAAATAAAGTGCATTGTTTGACTTATAATATATTTTAGCAATTTTTTCAATCAAATCATTTTCTTTCAAAACAGTTTTTAGTTTCTCTGGAATAGCATTTAGCTCTAATAATAATCTATTAAATTTCTCATTGGTTATTGTTCCCTTTCTTTTACCAATCATCATTGCCATAAGAGTTAATATTGTTACTTGGGCAGTAAATGCCTTGGTAGATGCCACTCCAATTTCTGGCCCTGCATGTGTGTAGGACCCGCAATGGGTTTCTCTTGAAATAGAACTGCCCACAACATTACAAATTCCTATTAGTGTTGCTTTTCTTTCTTTAGCTAATTTTATTGCTGCTAGAGTATCTGCAGTTTCGCCTGACTGAGAAATAGCTATTACTACATCATCTTCTTTGATTATAGGATTTCTATATCTAAATTCTGATGCGTACTCCACTTCAACAGGTATTCTTGCAATTTCTTCAAATAAATATTCTCCTACCAAGCAAGCATGCCAAGAAGTTCCACAAGCCACAAATATTAGTCGTTTGGCATTAATTAGCTTTTCTTCATAATCTAAAATTCCACCTAATACAACTTTTCCTTGTAAAATGCTAAAACGTCCTCTCATGGAATCTAAAATAGACTGAGGCTGTTCGTATATTTCTTTAAGCATAAAGTGCTCATAACCCCCCTTTTCTAAGGCTTCTAAATGCATTTCTAGCTCTTGTATGTATGGAGTTTTAATTTGATTGCCAATGGTCTTTAGCTTCAACCCATTTTTTAAACTTATGTGAGCAATTTCCCCATCTTCTAAATAAACTACATTCTTAGTATATTCTATTATAGGAGTCGCGTCTGATGCGCAAAAGAATTCTCCCTGACCCAATCCCACCACCAAGGGACTTGATTTTCTAGCTGCAATTAATTCATCTGAATTATCATCACTTATAACTACAATAGCATAAGCACCAATTACTTCGTTCAAAGCTAATCTCACTGAATCAAATAGACTTTGTTTTCCATTTTTATGGATATCTCCTATTAAATGAACCAAAATTTCAGTATCTGTATCGCTTAAAAATTTATATCCTCTTTGTTCTAATTCTTTTTTTAAAACAGAATAATTTTCAATAATTCCGTTGTGTACAAGGCTTATTTTTCCATTGCTAGATTGGTGAGGATGAGCATTTATATTATTAGGAAGACCATGCGTTGCCCATCGTGTATGTCCAATGGCAAGATTTCCTTTAGTGTCTTTATCGCTAGCAAAATCAATTAGGTCTTGAACCTTTCCTTTTTGCTTGAAAATATTTACAGACTTGTCCTTATGAATTGCCACTCCAGAGCTGTCGTAGCCCCTATACTCTAATCTTTGGAGACCTTTGATTACTATTTCATAGGCATTTTTTTCTCCTAAATAAGCTACAATACCACACATAAATATTAATATTTTGTATATGAAATTACTACTTTCGCCTTATCTTTTTTAGTGGAATTCATTCCGTTTAAAACTACTCTATTGGCGGTTATTCCGTTTCCATTTGGAAATATTTTTATGGTATCGTTAATTGCTTTTTCAGCCACAATTTCATTAAGATGTCTAGTAATATTGAAAGTGTAATTTTTATTAACCACATTAAAATTTCCTCCTAAACTACCCTCAAACAAGTCTGGTAAAAACTCATACTCTCCTTCTACATTTTTTCTTGAAAGAAATAAACTAGATGGGGAAGGATAGTCGTCGTAAAGATAATCCTCAAATGGCAAAATAATCTCTGCTTTATTGATTATCACTGGCTTTGCTATTAGAGAGTCAAAACTGGGAATGGTCATTCTTCCATTGATACCACCTAATGTCTGAATGAAAAACTGATTTTGACCCAAAGCTGGTTGGTTAACAACATTTTCTATTTCTGTTCCGGTGTAGTCGTGTGCTACTTTGTGAAAGTAAGCACAATTACTATTAATATTAAAATCAAAATCTAACGTGTCATGTTCAGAAGAAACCCCGCTAGTGTCTCTGTAAAACAGCCTTATTCGAGAAAAAGAGTTAAGTAAATTTATGTAATAAAGGCCCCCGTTAGTTCCATTAGCACTTGAAATCTTAATACCTTTAAAAAATGTCAAAAATTCGTTGGC
The DNA here is from genome assembly GCA_002713405.1 of Crocinitomicaceae bacterium. Classification (GTDB taxonomy): domain Bacteria; phylum Bacteroidota; class Bacteroidia; order Flavobacteriales_D; family Parvicellaceae; genus MED-G20. The sequence goes on from PAST01000042.1 coordinate 106,876, forward strand.
CCCATCGTTCCCATCTAAGGCAGTATTTCCTGATTCGTTCACAATTGGCGTTGCAAATTGTTCAATATTTAAAGGAATTCCTAAAATTGCTTTATCTACTAAACTACCTGAAAAGTAACCAGGAAATAGAGGATTAGATTCAATACTTAATCCATTGGAAATATCTTCTGCTTTGGTAATTATATTGGTTGTGTTATGGTAAATAGAATCTTTAAAAATGTCCTCATCTAGTATTTCAACTTTAAATTCTTGCTCTTGAATATCACCATAATATCCATCTATTGCCAAGTATAGCACTACAGAATCTACAACAATATCGTTAATGTCTCCATTGTCTGGAATAAAATTATAAGATTGTTCTAGCCTGATTTGTGTAATAATTGAAGCGTTTACCTCTCCAAAAACAGGATCTATATAATTCCCTAGTGGACTAGGGCCATTTAATTCATCAGTTCTAATGCTATCTGAAATAACTGAAAAAGTATGTATAGAAAATGTATCAGAATAAATCGCCCCTAAAGTATTGGAGTCTGGATTAATTTCAATTCCAAATTCATTATCTTTTTCACAAGAGCTAAGGAGAAATGCTGTGGTTAATAAACCAACAATTAAAAATAAAAAATTACGTGATTTGATCAATGCTATCTGACTAAGCAAGAACTCCATTTTCACTAAGAACTCTAACATAAAAATCTTGATGTGCATCAAATGTTTCCTCTTCTTCATGGTGCTCAAGTAGTGGTTTTTTAGAAGCTTTGATAATCTCCATCAGTGAATTATCAATTTCTGGACTGCAAATTCCAATAGCATCACTCCAGTGAACTGCAATTTCATGAAGTTTATTAACTCCTATTGACCCATCAATATCAATTTTTGAGATTGGAATTTCGTCAAATTCTAGTTTGGCATCTAAATTTCTAGAAAATTTAAGTTTTTCATCTCTATTGTAAATACTGTAAATTACTTTTGCAGCTGAAAAATGAGGATCATTAGCATAGACGGATTTTAAGTAGACCGGCATTAATGCGGTCATCCATCCATGACAATGAACAATGTTAGGCATCCATCCAAGTTTTTTAACTGTTTCTAAAACCCCTCTGCAGAAAAACATAGACCTTTCGTCATTGTCTTTAAAGTATTTTCCTTTAGCATCTTTAAACAAGAATTTCTTCTTGAAATATTCTTCGTTATCAATAAAATATACTTGAATTCTAATTTGTGGAATAGATGCAACTTTAATGATTAATGGATGATCGTAGTCATTAACAATTAAATTCATCCCCGATAGCCTAATTACTTCGTGAAGCTGATGTCTTCTTTCATTGATAACTCCAAACCTAGGCATGAAAATTCTAATTTCTTTGTCCGCCTCATGAACTCCTTGCGCGACTTTTCGGACAAGACTTGAAATTTCGGATTCTATTAAAAACGGATCGATTTCTTGGGTAACATAAAGAATTTTACTTTTTTCCATAACTACTAATCTCCTGCTTAAAAATAATGAGCTACAAAAATATAAAAAAAAAACACATAAAACCAACATTTATAGTAGCTTTAATTCAGTTAATATTAAGTAATGCAAGTAGTAAAACAACTCCAAGAACTAAATGAAGCTTTATCTACTGATTCCATCAGGTCGATTGGATTTGTACCCACCATGGGTTTTCTTCACGACGGACATCTCTCATTAATTAACGCCTCGAAAAAAAAAGCGAATTTTACAGTAGTATCTATTTTTGTAAATCCTACTCAATTTAATAATCCCGCCGATCTTGAAAATTATCCAGTTAGTCTAAAAGAAGATTTATTGATTTTAGAACAGGAAGAGGTCGATCTTGTCTTTTGTCCAGACTATAATACTTTGTACACTGATGAAAATCCTGTGGAGATAAACTTAGGAAAACTAGATAGTGTCTTGGAAGCAACAAAAAGAAAGGGTCATTTTCAGGGAGTAATTAGAGTTATAAATATCTTTTTTAAATTAATAAATCCCAATTATGCATTTTTTGGTGAAAAGGATTACCAACAGTATTTAATTATTGCCGAATTAGCTAGGGTTTGTTTTCCACAAATTGAAATAATTATGTGCCCTACTCAAAGAGAACAAGTTGGCTTAGCAATGAGCTCAAGAAACATTAGACTTTCCTCCAAAGATTTTGAAAAAGCAAAAGAGATATATAGAATTCTTAAATACTGCAAAGAAAATTTTGATTTTTTCAACAGAGAGGAATTAGAAAAAAAATGCCTAAAAAAATTAGCAGAATTCTCCGAACCAGAATATTTTGAAATTAGACATTCCGATGATTTATTAAACAATGGTGATAAGTTTAAAAGTTGGAGAGCATTTACTGCAACAAACTTGGGCGGTATTAGGTTAATTGATAATATTGCACTGAACCAATGAAAAATAAGCTAATCAAATTTTTAAAGATTTCTCTTCCAATTACTATTGGGTTATATCTTACATGGTATTTCGTTTCAAATTCTACAGAAAAAGAGAAAGAATATTTTTTAAATTCCTTATCAGAAGCTAATTATGGATGGCTTTTAGTTGCTCTAATAATAGCTTTTTTTTCAAATTTAAGCAGGGCATACAGATGGAAATTTTTGCTAGAAACACTAGATTTAAAACCAAAATTAAGTCTCATGTATCATAGTGTTATGATTGGCTACATTATTAATTTAACCATTCCAAGATCAGGAGAATTAGCTAGAGCTGCTTATTTTAGCAGACATCAAAAAACAAAATCAGATCAAATTTTCGGAACCATTGTAATTGAAAGAGTCATAGACCTAATAATGTTTGCTTTGATATTTTTTATTGCGTTCTTATTTCAAGGAGATCAAGAAAAATTTAATGAGCTTAGACAAATATCTAATAGCTCTTATAATCCATTTTTCCTTCCTTCATTAATGATTCTTGCAATTATTTTCCTAGGAACTTTAATAGGGTTAAAGAAATTTAGAGTTAAAGCTTTAAATTTTTTAAAAGGAATAATTCAAGGGGCTACAACCATATTAAGATTAAAGAATAAAATTAGTTTTTTAATTCATACTTTTTTGATTTGGGCTTGCTATATTTCTATGTTATGGATAACTGCCTTGGCACTGTCAGATATAGAAAATATTACTATCAATGCAATATTTGCTTGTTTTGTCGCAGGTACAATAGCAATTGGTGCAACACCTGGAGGAATTGGACTTTATCCAATAATGGTTGCATCTGTTTTAATTGAGCTTTATGGATATGATGGTCAAGTCGCTAAATCCTTTGGAATGCTAATGTGGTCCTCTCAAACAATATTTATGATCTTGTTAGGAATAATTTCTCTAATTGCTATTAAAAAAGAAAATTAGTCTTTTAATTTTGGAAGGCTAATCTCCAATTCGTCAAGTTGGGTCTGGTCAATTTCAGATGGCGCTTCAATCATTACATCTCTGCCTTGGTTATTTTTTGGAAAAGCAATAAAATCTCTAATGTTATCTTTACCCCCAAATAGGGCACAAAGTCTGTCAAATCCAAAGGCAATTCCTCCATGTGGAGGAGCTCCATATTCAAATGCACTCATTAAAAATCCAAATTGGGCTTCAGCTTCTTCTTTGCTAAATCCAAGAATCTCAAACATTTTTTCCTGAATTTTCCTATCGTGAATTCTTATAGATCCACCTCCAACCTCTACTCCGTTAACAGCCAAGTCATAGGCATTTGCTCTAACATTTTCAGGATTGGTCTTTAACATAGCTAAATCACTAGTTTTTGGAGAAGTAAATGGATGATGTATTGCATGAAAATTATTGCTAGTTTCATCTTTTTCTAAAAGTGGAAAATCAACTACCCAAATAGGCTTGAAAATTTTCTTATCTCTTAGACCAAGACGACTTCCCATTAATAGTCTTAATTCATTCATTTGAGATTGAATATCTGATTTTTCACCGCTTAAAATTAAAAGTAAATCACCAGGACTGGCACCACATTTTTTTACCCATAGTTTTAAATTGGATGCATCGTAAAACTTATCTACCGATGATTTGAAAGTTTGATCTTTGTTATATTTTACATAAACAAGGCCTCTAGCTCCAATTTGTGGTCTTTTAACCCAATTGGTTAATTCATCTAATTTTTTTCTTGAATATTCCGCACCACCAGGTACACTTATTGCAACTATTGATTCAGATTCATCAAAAATTTTAAACCCTTTTCCTTTTGCAAGACCTTCTAAGTAAGATAATTCCATTTTAAATCTTATGTCAGGTTTGTCAGAACCATATTTTTCAATAGCATCGCTATAAGAAATAACAGGAAATGGTTTTGGGAAGTCTATTTTTAGAATTTTTTTGAAAAGAAATTTAATTAATCCTTCAAAAGTCTCTAATACTTCTTGTTGATTAACAAAAGCCATTTCACAATCAATTTGAGTAAATTCTGGCTGTCTATCAGATCTTAAGTCCTCATCCCTAAAACATTTTACAATTTGAAAATAACGATCGTAGCCACTTACCATTAGAAGCTGTTTAAATGTTTGTGGAGATTGAGGGAGTGCGTAAAACTGTTGCTTATTCATTCTGCTAGGCACTACAAAATCACGAGCTCCTTCTGGTGTAGATTTTATTAAATAAGGAGTTTCAATTTCTAAAAAATTATTTTGGTGAAAGAAATTTCGAATTTCAATACTCATTTTATTTCTTAGTGATAAATTTTGTTGCAAAGTGTTTCTTCTCAAATCAAGAAATCTATATTTCATTCTTAGCTCTTCTCCACCATCTGTTTTGTCCTCAATGGTAAATGGAGGTATTTTGGACTCGTTTAAAACAGTGAATTTATCCACTTCTATCTCAATTTCTCCAGTATCAATTTTTAAACTCTTATTGCTTCTCTCATTTACAACTCCTTCAACTTGGATAACCCATTCTCGATTTAATTTCCTTGCTTTTTCAGAGAGGTTTTTATTTAATGTTTCGTTAAATACCAATTGGGTAATTCCATATCTGTCTCTAAGGTCGATAAATGTCATTCCTCCTAAATCTCTTGATTTTTGGACCCATCCGCATAATTTGACTCTTTGATTAACATCTTCAATTCTTAATTGTCCGTTGTTGTGTGTTCTATACATTTTGTTTAAAAATATAACTTAATATACTAATTTGACATTTCTTCAATAGCTTTTTTTACATCACTATCTCTAAAAGTATTTAATATGTATCGCGACTGATCTGAGTAGTAATAACTACTTAATTCCACTACTAAGCTCCATTTTAAATCTGAAATTTCTTTTGGTGTATAACTGCTAATTTTTTCACCATTTTCACCAAAATATTTTTCTAGTTCTTTAATTTCTACTTTAAAATTATCGTAATAATCTTTGATATCTAATGTTTTTGGATTTGGAAATTTTTCGAAATAGCTAAAACAGAAATCTCTCCAATTTCTAGTATAAATAATATTGTTAATGGCCTCGGTATATCCAAGAGTATCAATTGGTGAATAAACGTCTGGCAATATTCCCCCTTTGAAAATACTTTTATCAAGAATAGAGTCATTTTGAGTGAGTTCACCACTTTCTATTCTTTCTAAAATATCATTATCGTAATCAATGTTTTCTCCATATGGCTTTTGTATGCATTTTCCTGAAGGAGTATAATATCTAGAAGTAGTTATTCTTAATTCAGAAGAGTCAGGCAAAATTAATGGCTGTTGTACTAACCCTTTGCCAAAAGTTCTTCTACCTAAAATTTTTCCTCTGCTATTGTCTTGTATTGCACCACTCACAATTTCACTTGCAGAGGCAGTAGAACTATTGACCAAAATTATTAATTCTCCATCTTCAAATAAACCTTTAGATCTTGAATAAAAAGACCTTTTTTTTGAATGAGCGCCTTCCGTATAAACAATTAGTTGATTTTTTTTTAAAAATTCATCGGAGATATTTATAGCCTGGTGAAGGTATCCACCACCGTTAAACCTCAAATCAAAAATGAGTTTTTCCATTCCTTGATTTTTTAGTTCAATAATTGCATTTTTAAATTCTAAGTCGGATGAATTAGAAAACGAACTAAGTTTAATGTATCCTATATTGTTTTTAATTATGGTACTAGCTGATATGGATTTAAGCGGAATAGATCCTCTTATTAACCTATGTTTTACAATTTCATTATTTGGATTTAAAACAGCAATATTTACTTCACTACCTATCTCCCCTTTTAGTCTTTTTAGTACATCTTCATTTTTTATCCCTACACCAGCAAAATTTTCACCTTCGATTTTAATTATTCTATCTCTCTTTTTAAGTCCAGCTAACTTAGATGGACCACCTTCAATTACATCTACAATTGTAAGTGTATCGTTGTAAATCATAAATCTAATACCTATTCCTCCAAAGTGACCAACTAGTGACTCATTTACACTTAGTCTGTTTTTAGCAGGAATAAATGAAGAATGAGGGTCTAAATCTTTTAAAATATTATTAATAGATTTTTCGGAAAGTTCATAAGAATCTAAGGAATCTACATAATTGTTCAGTAGATTGTCTAAAACAACATTAATACTTGTCCATTTGTTTTGGTCACTTTCCGGAGATAATACTTGCCCCTGATTTATTCCAATCCAGTAGGTTAAACTGGAAAAAAAACCAATAAATAGAACCAAAATAAATAATGGTATTTGACTATTTTTTTTCAATATCTTGTAGTTTGATATGTTGAATTTCTATTTTTGCCTTATTAAGAAATGTTAATCCTGAGAGATCTTTATATTGTTCGGAATAAACTAGTCTTTTAATTCCTGACTGGTGAATTAATTTTGCACATTCTTTACATGGGGATAATGTAAGGTATAGCGTAGCACCAAGACAACTATTAGTACTTTTAGCAACTTTCAAAATAGCATTGGCTTCAGCATGAAGGACATACCAATTTGTATCTCCATTTTCATCTTCACAGTTGTTGTCAAAACCTGATGGCGTACCGTTAAATCCATCTGAGATAATCATTTTGTTTTTAACAATAATAGCGCCTACTTTTTTTCTTTCACAATGGGATAAATTACCCCACTCAAGAGCCATTTTCAAATAGGCTAAGTCATATTTTAGTTGCTTTTCTATGGTATTTTGGTTTTAATAGTACCGAAGGTGGGAATCGAACCCACACGCCCTAAGGCACACGAGTTTGAGTCGTGCGCGTCTACCAGTTCCGCCACTTCGGCAAGTGATTGACGAATTTAGTTTATGTTTTTATTCTAGCAAAATAAATTCATACATCAATCCATAAATGGTGCAGTAATTATTTAATATTTATGGAAATTCAATTACATTTGCAACCCCAATGTCACATAAAGTAAAAATATTAGCATGTTCTGCATCTGAGCCCTTAGCAAAACAAATAGCCAAAAGCTATGGTCAAGAGTTAGGTGAAGTTGAGCTTCAAAAGTTTAGCGATGGTGAATTTGGTGTTTCTATTAAAGAAACTGTACGTGGTTGTGACGTTTTTATCATCCAAAGCACAATTCCTCCTCAAGAAAATTTGATGGAAATGTTGCTTATGATAGATGCAGCTAAAAGAGCATCAGCACATAAAATTATAGCTGTTTTGCCTTATTTTGGATGGGCAAGACAAGATCGAAAAGACCAACCTAGAGTTGCTATTGGTGCTAAATTAGTAGCTAATATGTTAGTGACAGCGGGTGTAAATAGAGTGATGACAATGGACTTGCATGCAGATCAAATTCAAGGGTTTTTTGAAGTCCCAGTGGATCATTTATTTGCATCTACACTATTTGCTCCTTACTTAAAGAAAAAGGATTTAGATAATCTCATTATTGCAGCACCTGATGCTGGTGGTTCTAAAAGAGCTAATGCTTATGCTAAGTTTCTAAACGTTGATTTAGCCCTTTGTTACAAGCAAAGAAAAAAGGCAAATGAAATTTCTGATATGACAATAATTGGAGATGTAAAAGATAAAGATGTTGTTATAATCGATGATATGATAGACACAGCTGGCACACTTACAAAGTCAGCTCAACTATTCATTGATTATGGTGCAAAATCTGTATCAGCTTGTTGTACTCATGCTATACTTTCAGGACCAGCTCACCAAAGAATTGAAGATAGTATTCTTAAAGAATTGATTGTCACCAATACTATTAAACTTAAAAAAGAAAATTCAAAAATTAAAGTGCTTTCTGTGGCAGATCTTTTTTCTGAAATAATGAAGCAGCACATTAGTTTTAAATCTATAAGCAAACATTTTTTGTTTGGTAATTAATTAATAAATAATAAATATGAAAACAGTATCATTGAGCGGTTTTCCAAGAGAGAACGTAGGGAAAAAAAGTGCTAACATTCTTAGAAAGGATGGCGGTGTACCAGCAGTAGTTTATGGAGGTGAGAAACAAATTCATTTCTCAGTTTTAGAAAACGAAGCAAAAAAACTTGTATTTACACCAAATGTCTATCTTATAGAATTAGAAATTGAGGGTAAGAAATCAAAAGTCATTTTGCAAGAAGCACAAACCCATCCTGTAACGGATAGAATCTTACATTTAGATTTTTTAGAAATAAGTGATAGCAAACCATTTAAGTTAAATCTTCCTGTTAGATTAGAAGGTTTTTCAAAAGGGGTTAGAAACGGTGGAAATTTATCTCAAAATTTCAGAAAATTGAAAGTAATGGGATTCTTAAAAGATATGCCAGATGCTGTGAAAATTGACATTACACCACTTGCAATTGGAGACAAAATTAGAGTGTCAGATTTAAATATTTCTGGACTTAAGTTTTTTGACCCAGAAAACGCAGTAATTGTAGGTGTTCAAATGGCTAGAGCAGTTGTTCTAGAAGAAGAGGAAGAAGAGGAAGAAGAAACGACTGAAGAATCAGAAGGATCCGAAGGGTCTATTGCAGAAGAAAAACCATCTGAGGAGCCAAAAAAAGATGAATAAATTGACTAACCCATCATGAAGTTTTTGATTGTTGGGCTTGGGAATATTGGTGCCAAATACGAAAGTACTAGACATAATATAGGTTTTAAGGCATTAGATTTTATTGCAGAACAATCTAGTGCCTTTTTTACTGAAAAAAAGTATGGAGAGATATCCTCCTTTAGATACAAAGGGAAAAATGTTTACTTGTTAAAACCGAATACATACATGAACTTATCTGGTTTGGCAGTTAGATATTGGTTAACTAAACTTAAAATTGATGTCAAAAACCTTTTGGTTGTCACAGACGATTTAAATCTTCAAGTTGGTAATCTTAGAATGAAAAAAAATGGCTCTGATGGAGGACACAATGGATTAAAGGATATTAAGCAAACACTTTCTTCTAATCAATATCCAAGACTTAGAATTGGGGTTGGAAATAACTTCCAAAAAGGAAAACAAATTGATTATGTTTTGGGCGAATGGACTGAAGAAGAATATTTGGTTCTTGATCAAAAAATGAAAACAATTAATGAAATGGTGTTAAGTTTTTGTTTTGCAGGTATTGAAAACACCATGAATAGCTTTAATAATAAATAACTCTAAAAAGGTGGTAAATTTAATTTAAAAATTAAGTTAGAAATAATTATTTGCTTTTTTCAATTTAAAATACTAGTTTAAGAAAAAATTAAAATATATAACATGAAAAAAATCACTAAATTAATTACTTTATCCCTATGTCTATTTTCATTCTCTGGTTCTGTTTTTTCACAGAGTGTATATGTTAATGAAACGGATATAAACAAGCTAGATATTAAATATTGTGAATTACGAGTAGGACAGCCTCTTAACCCAACTAAGGTCAAAATATTTGTTGATTACGGCCAAGCCTTTTCTATCAAAAGACAAAATATTATGACCCCAGACAAAAAAGTAGTGAAATTTAATAGCCCAATGCATGCTTTAAACTTTATGGATCAAAATGGATGGTCGTATGTTGAGCAAGTAGCTGTTCAGACGGGAGAGACTACCACTTATAAATATTTAATGATAAAAAATTAAATTAATTTCAGAATAGTCCGTGTAATTCAGCATCTATTCCAGAAATTATTTTCCCTAAATCCTCCTGGTTTTCGTTGAAATGATTGTTATCAACATCGATGATCAGGAGTTTTCCTTTATCGTAAGTCGATATCCAAGCCTCATACCTTTCATTAAGTCTTTTTAAATAATCTAACCTTATACTTTCTTCATATTCTCTCCCTCTAGTTTGAATATTTTGAACCAATTTGGGAACAGATGCTCGCAAATAAATTAACAGGTCTGGTGCTTTAACAAAAGATTCAATTAGATTGAAAAGACTGAAGTAGTTTTCGAAATCTCTCGTAGTCATCAAACCCATTGAATGTAGGTTGGGAGCAAAAATATAAGCATCTTCATAGATAGTTCTGTCTTGAATTACAGTTTTAGAATTATTTCTTATTTCTTGAGTTTGGGTAAACCGACTATTTAAATAATAAATCTGAAGGTTAAATGACCACCTTTGCATTTCATCGTAGAAGTCTAGAAGATATGGATTGTCATCAACATCTTCAAAATGTGTATCCCAATTGTAATGTTTTGCAAGTTGCCCAGTAAGAGTAGTTTTTCCGGCACCAATGTTTCCTGCGATAGCTATGTGCATTCTCTTTTAATTTTAGCTAACTAATGTAGAAAATAGGAATTAAAAAAGAGCATATGTTAATAACTTTTGTTGGCAATTATTTAGAAATAAAAATAGAATTTGCTTCAGAATTACCTTTAAATATTCCTATTATTCCTTCCTGACATTGTATAATTTTATTGTAGATATTTGTTTGGTAAATAGTATCTATTTTATAGTCTAAGTAATTATATTTTATTATGTAATTCCCATCATAGCCTATTAGACATTCTTCTTTTATTACAAGTCCATTAGTTGCCTTAATGTTTATTGTGTTTAGTAGTGATCCATATTGATCTAATACAATTATTTGGTTAGATGTGACTCCATAAAGCTTTTTATTTTTTTCAATGAGCTTCAAAACTGGGAATTGCATATTGGGAAGAATAACAGAAAGATTACCACTTTTAAATACCACTTCTGCTTGGTAATTTATTTTTATAATTTCGTTAACATCAATGTCGTATAGCCAAATTCCATTGTCAAAATTGCTGTTTGAAATACAACTTGTTTGGTATAATGCTAACTCATTTAGAGAAATTTCACTTTTTTGTAAAGACAAAGTATTGTCTAGGGCTAAAATTATTCCTTGGTCTTTGTAGAAAAGTAATGGTCTCAAAGGATTACTTATATCTAATTGTGTTATGTTCCCAAGTAATTTGTTACTGTAGTTGTAAAGTGGAACTCCTTTTGAATCAAATTTAATAAGATTGTCCTTATTTATGTGGTAAACAAAACCGTACTGATCAATTTCAATTTTTTCACTTTTAGAGAATAATTTGAATGGTTTTTCATCAATATTTTGTGCATTTAAAATATTAAATATCAATGATAAAACTAAAAGGCTAATTAATGTTTCCCATTTCCAATATCTCATTTATTTTATCCTTATTTTCATTTATTCTTAGAATCTTATTTTGACCACCTAATTTGTTATGACTTTCTAGCCATTTGTAAAAAGTATTTCTGGGAACTTCCTTTACAACTGGCTTATTAAGTGGATAATTATTTTCTCTTTTAGATTTATAATCTATATTAACTTTTTGAAGCTCAATGTCTAAAATACTACTAAAATTAGATAAATCATCTGGTTTTTCACAGAACTCTATTAACCAATAATGAAATCCAATAGACTTATTTCTGTTTTTAAAGACAGGTGCTACAGTATATTCACCTATGTTACAAAGACATTTTTCAGAAGCTATATTAATTGCTGTTTCTACATGTTGAATCATTAGTTCTTCACCTGCTATATTTATAAACTGTTTTGTTCTTCCAATTACTTTAATCTTAAATGGATTTATTGATGTAAAAATTAAAGTATCCTCTAATCTATATCTCCAAAGACCTCCATTGGTGGAAATTACAACTTCATATGGTTTGTTTAACTCTACATCTTCTAAAGTCAATGTCAAAGGCTGATCTTCATTCCAATTATCTTTGGAAATAAACTCGTAATATATTCCGTAGTCAAGCATTAAAAGCATGTCTTCCGCATCATTTTCAGATTGAAGTCCAAAAAACCCTTCTGTTGCGTTATAGTTTTGATAAAAGTTAATTTTTTTACTGCTGATGGATTCAAAGTTTTTTTTGTATGGCGCTATATTCATTCCGCCATGAAGATATAATTCTAGGCTAGGCCAAATTTCATGAATATTATTTATTTTATTTTCCCTGATTACTTCATTCATAGTAATTAAAACCCAAGAAGGAACACCTGCAATAATTTGAACATCATCTTTTGAAGAATGCTTTACTATATAATTTAGTTTCTCTACCCAGTTTTTTTGCAAGAGACTTTTAACTTTATTTGGGGATCTTCTCCATTCACACCACCAAGGTAAATTCTTCATAATTATGGCTGATAAATCTCCAGATATTGACTTGTTTTTACGATTTAAATGATCCTCACTCCCCCCCATTATTAAGTGTTTACCAGAGAACAGTTGAGTCTTTGGATTATTTCGGTAATAAATCGCCAATAAATCTTTCCCTCCTTTATAATGGCATTTTTTTAATGAATCTATGGTTATGGGAATATGTTTAATCGTATTACTACTTGTCCCTGATGACTGGGCAAACCATTTTACTTTTCCAGGCCAAAGAACATTAGGTTCTCCATTTTTAGCTTTTTTGATAAAAGGCTCAAAGTCTTCATATTTTCTAAGGGGTATTATCGATTTAAAACTACTTGTATTGTAAACAGAACTAAAGTTGTTTGAAATCCCAAACTGAGTTGATTTTGCAGAACTAATTAAATTGGAAAGAGTTTGTTGCTGAACAATTTCTGGATTTGACTTGAAATTTTCAATTTCAAATATTCTCCGTTCTAAATACCAAGAGAAAAAACTATTCAGAGACTTTCCAATTGACGAAATCATTGGAATTGTTTATTAACCAAAAAATATTAATCCAGCAATAATAATTAAAGCAATGGAGACATAAATATATCCTATAATCCCTGTGCTTCCGTGAAAATTTTTATCTGAAAACATTGTTTTTTTTTTACAAATATATAATCATATTAGAAAATTCTTATTTCAAATGGGAATATTGTTTGATATTTATCTTTATAAGACGGACTTTTAACAGATTTTTTTAAAATAGAATTTATATTATTGATATACTGCATTGCTTCATTGCTGCTTTTAGCACCTATTTCAAAAGAAGATAAAAGTTCTAATAGCTCATCATTTTTTCTTTCAGGTAAATGAATTAATTTTACTTTATTGTTATCTATACCAACCTTTTTTGCGGCAAAATCTATAGCAGATTGCAAACTCCCCATTTCATCTACCAACTCTAAGTCTAAAGCTTCTTTGCCAGACCAAACTCTTCCCATTGCAATTTCATGAACATCACTTTTTTTAAGCCCATCTCTTCCCATTGCTACCTTGGAGATGAAGGTCTCATAAATCTGATCTACTCCTTTTTGCAAAGTAGAAAGCTCTTTTTTATCTAAAGCATCAAACATAGTGAGTGCGGAGTGCTCATTAGTCTCAACTCTGTCAAATGTAATTCCAATTTTATTTTCTAACATTCTTCCCAAGTTAGGAATCATGCCAAAAACACCAATTGATCCTGTTATTGTATTTGGCTCTGCAAATATTCTATTAGCACAACATGATATATAATATCCACCAGAAGCCGCTAAGTCTCCCATGGAGACAATTACAGGTTTATTTTCTTTTGTTTTTTCAATAGATCTCCAAATTACATCAGAAGCTAGTGCGCTTCCACCAGGAGAGTTAACTCTTAAAACAACTGCTTTAATCGTCGAATCTTTGTTAGCCTTATTAATCGCCTTTACTATAGTAGATGAACCCATGTTTTCTTCAGAGCTTTCACCGCTAACAATAGTTCCAACTGCATATACAACTGCAATATTTCCTTTTTTACTTCCTAATCCAGATCCAACAACTATTGGATTTTGTTTTAGATTTTTATCTAGATACTTTTTGAAAGAAATACTGTGAATTTTTTCCTGTTTATCAATACCAATATTTTTTCTAATTAT
>PAST01000043.1 GCA_002713405.1 Crocinitomicaceae bacterium
CCATTTTTTTCTTCTATCCTGTACCAGCCTGCCGAAATATCAATTAATTGTTTTATGACTTTTTGCTCTAAATAAGGTTCTAGCAAATGATAGTTTTTTAAAAACTCTTTTGAGTAGGTGACCTTTTGTTTGTCAAAGAGTGAGTAATAAGCTGTTCGGAAGCCTTTATCTGTTTCAATTAAGGATGACCAAAGAATTGCGTTTAGTGGAGAGGGCTTAGTGTCCATTTCAACATATTCTATTTGTTGATTTTGTAGCCCCTCTTCAAATTTTTGAAATGAAACCCATTTAAATATTAAGGTTAGTAGTAAATAAGAAGTGCTTACAGAAAGACCTATAGTATTAAATTTATATCTTTTAGGATTCTCTTTTTTTATGGTCATTACTATTATTAAAAACGTTAAAAAGGGTAGTGTGTATATAGGGTCAATAACAAAAATATTTTGATAAGCTAATCGGTAATTTAAAGGCCAGAAAAACTGTGTTCCCCATGTAGTATGCGCATCTAGTAAAGGATGGGTAACTGTAGACCAGAAAAATAATTTTGTCCAATCTTTAAAAGAAACATCTAAGAACTTAAAATGTATTTTTTTAGCAATCCAGCCTAATAAAGGAGCAATTAATACTGCGAAAACAATAGAGTGAGAAAAACCTCTATGCATTTGAGTCGCAGAAATTTCATCGGTAAAACTTCTCAGTATAACATCTAAATCGGGTATTGTTCCAGCTATTGCTCCCCAAAGAATAGCTTTATTTCCAACTTTTTTACCTAAAACTACTTCCCCAACAGATGCGCCTAAAACAATTTGTGTTAGTGAATCCAATAATTATTTAAAGTTATCTCCGTCTATCATTCTGCCTAATCCGCCAAGAATGGAACCTTCACCTTTAGATTTACCACCATTTTTTGGGGCATTTTGTAAAATTCTATCTGCCATTCTAGAAAAGGGCAAGCTTTGAAGATAAACTGTCCCCGTTCCTTTAACGGTTGCTAAAAACAAACCTTCTCCTCCAAATATCATAGATTTTAAGTTTCCAGCTCTTTCAATGCTGTAATCTAATCCAGAGGTAAATGCTACAATACATCCAGTATCAATCATTAAAGTTTGATTATTCAATTCTTTTTTTACTACAGTTCCGCCTGCATGTAGAAAAGCAAGTCCATTTCCGGTCAATTTTTGAAGAATAAAACCTTCTCCACCAAAAAAACCTGCGCCTATTCTTTTGTTAAACGCAATAGAAACATTTGTTCCCATTGCTGCACATAAAAAAGCATCTTTTTGGCAAAGTATTTCTCCGTTTAAATCTTTTAAATTAACCGCAATGATAGATCCTGGGTAAGGAGCCGCAAAAGCTACCTCTTTTTTACTACTTTCTATATTGGTAAAGTGGGTTAGAAAAATAGATTCTCCAGTTAATACTCTTTTGCCAACACTAAATAATTTACCCATTATTCCGCTGTCAGGCTCTGTTCCATCTCCCATTTTAGCTTCAAAAGAGATGCCCCTATCCATCCAATTCATAGATCCTGCTTCTGCAATAACTGTTTCGTTAGGATCTAATTCTATGGATACAACCTGCATATCATCACCATGTATTTTATAGTCAATTACATGGGAATCCATTATTTATCAGGATTTATAAGAACTGGTGTTTTCCCGTCCGTAATAATAAGTTTTGCATTGGAAGAAGTAGCAATCTCTCTTAGAACTTCTAAACTTTTCCATTCTATATTTCCTTCAGAAATTCCTTCTTTAATAATAAGTTGGGCATCTCTTATTCCAGCAGCTTCAATTCTTTTTCTTTCTGCCTCTCTATTCTCTTTCAATAGAACAAATTCCATTTGTTGAGCCTGCTGTTCTGCTCTTAACTTAGCTTCGATTGCTGCATAAAGACCAGAAGGAAGTGTAATACTTTTAAGTAGTACTGCTTCAATTACAAAACCTCTATTTTCTAAAAGTTTTGTCATTTTCTCTTTTATTTGTGTTTCAATAACAGATCTTTTACCTGAATGCATGTCCTTGGCAAAAAATTGAGCACAAACATCAGCTGAAGCTGAACGAAATGTGCTTAAGATTAATACTCTTTCAAAATTTGCTCCAACTTCATTAATAATATCCACAGCTTTTTCTTGTTTTACATGGTATAGAATGGATATTTGAGAGCTTACATTTAAACCTTCTTTGGATGGCAAGTTTAGTTTCACTTCTCTATTGACTGTTCTTGTAGGAATTTTTACTAGAGTAGTTGTTAGTGGATTAATTATAGCAAGTCCAGGATCTATAATATTTCCTCTTAATCTTCCAAATGTTTGTCTTACACCTACTTCTCCAGGTTTTACAATAGCACATGAGCTAAACAGAGTAGAAGTTATTAATAGAACTAATAATATTTTTAATGTTTTCATAATTCAAATTTTTATAAACTTAAAATAAACAATTTTTATGCCAATAAAAAAATATAGTTGGGTAAATAAGGCTTTAAATTCTTTTTATAGTAAAAATTTAATATTTGTTGTGAAAAGTTTGATAGAAATAGCCAAAAGAATTACACCAAATATCTTTCTAATGATTCCAATACCATTTTCTCCGATAACTTTTTCAATTTTGCTAGATGATTTTAAAACAATATAAATAACTATGATATTGATAATTATAGCAACTATAATATTTGCATTGCTAAAAGCAGCTTTTAAAGACAATAATGTAGTCAAACTTCCAGGTCCGGCTATTAGTGGAAAAGCAAGGGGAAAAACTGTTGCGTTTAGTGGACTCTTTTCATCTTTATAGATTTTAATTCCCAAAATCATCTCTAAAGCAATGAAAAATATTACCAAAGAACCTGCAATGGCAAAAGAATGAACATCCAGTCCAATAAGAGACAATAACTGTTCCCCAATAAATAAAAATATAATTAATATAAATCCAGCAATAAGACTTGCCTTCTCACTTTGAATGTGTCCAGCTTTCTTTCTTAAGTCTATAATTATGGGAATATTTCCTATTATATCAATCACTGCAAATAAAACCATAAAAGTGGTTAGTATGTCAGCGTAATTTAGCTCCATTTCCGAAATTTTTTTGGCGAAATTAAGCTAATTTTTTAATTAAAAAAGTATTTGTAAATTAAGTTGCAGGATCGGGGATCATTTCGTGCACTTTTTCTATTTCTCTTATAATATTGTTGTTAATAGAAACATACATAGAATCTATATTTTCTTGAAGTTGATATAAGTTAGTAGCACCAATAATATTGCTAGTTACAAATGGTTGTTCATTTACAAAAGCTAAAGCCATAGAGGTTAGAGAAAGGTTGTGCTTTTTTGCAATGTCTAAATAAAGTTTTGCAGCCTCTGTGCTTTGATTACTACTGTATCTTATAAATCTTTTAAATAAATTAAGTCTACTATTAGGGGAATCTTTTTTCTCTATATATTTTCCTGATAGAACACCACAACCAAGAGGCGAATAAGCTAGTAGTCCTACGTTTTCATGGATGGAAACTTCTGCATTTCCAATTTCGAATTGTCTATTGAGAAGTGAATATGGATTTTGAATAGTTATTATCCTAGGTAATTCGTTCTTAGATTCTTCTAAAAAACGCATTATTCCCCAAGGATTTTCATTGGATATGCCAATATGACGAATTTTTCCAGTCTTAATTATTTTATCTAGAGTTTGAAGTACTTCATTAAAATTATCTTTCCACTTATCATCTTTTACGTATTTAAAGCCTCTTTGCCCGAATCTATTGGAAAGTCTTTCTGGCCAGTGTAATTGATATAAGTCTATATAATCTGTTTGAAGTCTCTCTAAACTTTTGTCTACCGCTTCTGTAAGCCCAGCTTTTTCAAATCCAGTAGTTCTAATGTGTTTAGTATAATCTCCAGGTCCAGCAATTTTTGTGGCTAGCACAATAGAATCTCGTTTTTTACTTTTCTTGATCCAAGTTCCAATAATTCTTTCTGTGTTTCCATATCTAGTAGCTTCTGCAGGAACTGGATACATTTCTGCTGTGTCAATGAAATTTACTCCTCTTTCTAAAGCATAATCTATTTGTTGGTGACCCTCTAACTCTGTATTTTGTCGGCCATAGGTCATAGTTCCAAGACATATTCTACTAACCTTAATATCGGTATGGGGCAATAAATTATATTTCATCTTTTATTTTTTATTCATGACACTGTTCTGTTTGTCAATAGATTCCTGATGAATTGCTTTGAGTAATTGTTGAATAAAAAGCTTACTCAAACCATTTTCTTCTCCATATTTTACTCTAGATTTCAACATTTCTATCCATCGTTTATTTTGGAGTATGGTAACCTCGTTTTCTTTTTTATGAANACCAATTTTTTCNACCAANTCCATTCTTCTTTTNANTANATCNAGNAGCTCNATNTCCAAATCGTCTATCTGAATTCTAAGNTGTTTTAAAGTTGCTTTAAATTCTNTGTCATCAGNTTCAAAGTTTCTAATTACAAGNTNATTTAAAATATTNTCTAACTCTNANGGAGTAATTTGTTGGTNTTTGTCACTNAANGCATTTNTTGGATTNATATGGGTTTCAATCATGAGACCGTCNTAGCTCATATCCATTGCTTTTTGAGCAATTTCTATAATATGATTGCTATTTCCTGATATGTGACTAGGATCACAAATCATTGAAAGTTTAGGAAACTTTCTTTTCAAATCCAGAGCTAATTGCCACTGAGGAATGTTTCTATATTTTGAGTTNTTATAAGTGAAAAAACCTCTGTGGATAGCAGCTACATTATAAATNCCATTATCTAAAAGTCTTTCTATGGCTCCTATCCAAAGATTTATTTCTGGATTTATCGGGTTTTTAACCATTACTGGTATATCAAAACCTTTAAGTGAATCTGCTATTTCTTGCATTGCAAANGGATTTCCAGTNGTTCTAGCACCAATCCATAATATGTCCACNTCGTGTTTTAAAGCAAGTTCTACATGNTTTGCTTTGGCAACTTCTACAGTACATTTTAATCCAGTTTCTTCTTTTACTTTTTGTAACCATTGAAGTCCTTTAGAACCAATCCCTTCAAAACTGTTGGGTCTTGTTCTAGGTTTCCAGATTCCAGCTCTGAAAATTAAATTCTTGTATTTTTTCAATTTGTGAGCAGTTTCTAAAGTTTGTTTTTCAGATTCTGCACTACAAGGACCTGCAATTAGAATAGGTTTGGTTANTCCAAATATATTTTGAAAATTGTTAATCATTATATTTAACGAATATATTTAGATAATTTTAGTACAAGAAAAATTGTTTAATAAACTTATATTTATTTAGTAAATAAAAAATAATGGTTCACGGAACNCATAATGCAATTCAAGACGATAGAAATAACAATATTAAAATATATNTAAATGGAGAGTTTTTAAATAGAAATGATGCNAAAATAAGTGTTTTTGACAGTGGNTATTTAGTAGGAGATGGAATATGGGAAGCTGTAAGACTATATAAAGGAACACTTGTTTTTTTAGACGATCATTTTTCTAGATTGTGGTCTGCTGCCAAAGCAACAGGAATAAAACTACCATATTCTAAATTAGAATTAAAATCTATTGTAGAAAAGGTTTTAGAAACTAACCGGATGCAAGATGGTGTACATGTTAGGATAATGGTGACACGGGGCATTAAGAAAACTCCTTCTCAAGACCCAAGACTTACCATTAGTGGTCCTAATTTGGTANTTATTCCAGAATACAAGACTGCAGATCCTAGTTCAAAAAATAAGGGAATNAAACTTTTCACTTCAACTATAAGAAGAGGGTCTCCAGATTATTTAGATCCTAAACTGAATTGTCACAGTAAGTTACATGAAGTTCAGGCTTTGATTCAGGCTATTGAAGCAGGTGCAGATGAAGCTTTGATGTTAGATATTAATGGTTTTGTTTCCACTTGCAATTCAACTAACTTTTTTATTGTTAAAAATGGAATTGTCTATACTTCTACTGGCCAGTATTGTATGAATGGAATTACCAGACAAAAAATAATAGATGTTTGTAAAAGCATTAATATTGAAGTTNNAGAAACCAATTTTTCTCTTTTTGATGTCTATGCTGCTGATGAGGCATTTGTTACTGGAACCTTTGGTGGAGTAACACCTGTAATTTCTGTAGATGGAAAACTTATCGAGAACAATTCAAATATTGAATTCTCAGCGACTTTAGAAAAACATTATCAATCGCTGGTTGAAAGTNAAATCTAATGAGTAAAATAATTTGTTTGTGGGCTAGTCCAAGAAATATATCTACTGCAATGATGTATTCTTTTGCCCAAAGAGAAGAGACGAAAGTAGTAGACGAACCTTTCTATGCTTATTATTTAAATAATGTAAATCCAAGCACTTTGCATCCAGGGAAAAAAGAGATATTAAAAAGCCAATCTTCAAATTTTAATAAGGTTTTACAAGAATTAAATGAATTCTATAACAAAGAGTTTCTTTTTATAAAAAACATGACCCATCANTTAAATGGTCAAATGGTAGATTTNGCTAAAAATTGGTGTAATGTTATACTNACTAGATCTCCAAAAAAATCCATTGCTTCTTTNTCTAAGGTGATAAAAAATCCCACTTTGCAAGACTTGGGCTATAAATTACAATATGAATTGGCCAAAGGGTTTCAAACAAATAAAATAGAATTTTATTTGTTAGATGCAGAGGATTTACTAAAAAATCCCGAGAAGCACTTNAAAAAAATTTGTGCTTTTTCTAATCTTAAATTTTCTAGAGAAATGCTTAGTTGGCCGAAAGGTGGCATTGCTGAAGATGGCGTATGGGCAAAGTATTGGTATGAAAATGTGCATAATTCAACAGGATTTAATGAGAGTATTTCTCAAGAAGAGNTTCAATTACCAGTAAAATATAATTCACTTTATAAGGAGGCTAGTTTTTATTACAACGCTTTAAAAAACATCTGATTAAAATAAAATGTTAATTCAGCTTTTAAATTGGTATGTTTAACNATTGAACTATTTATCTGTAGAAAATATAAGTAAGTCTTTTGGAGAAAGAGTACTTTTTAAGGGTTTATACTTTGGATTGAACTANGGGGATAAAGTAGCTTTAATTGCAAATAATGGNTCTGGAAAAACCAGTATGCTTAAAATTATTTCTGGAAAAGATGTTCCTGGANCAGGTAAAGTATCNGTTAGAAATGGAATTAGAATTGGTTATTTAGAGCAAGAGCCTGNTTTCAATGAAAAGTATACTATCAACGAACTATTGTACAATTCTAATNCAGAGTTAGTTAAAATAATAAGAGAGTATGAATCTGCTCTTGAAATGCAGACCAGCGATTACAACGANACCANTGCTGAAAGGTATGAAAAGGCTTCNATAAATATGGAAAGNTTCAATGGTTGGAATTTTGACAATNAGCTTAAGCAAATACTTTCAAAATTCAAGATAGTAGACTTAGAATCAAAGGTTGAAATNCTTTCTGGAGGTCAAAAAAAGCGTTTGGCTTTGGCTTTNTNNCTAATAGATNNTCCTGATATNTTGTTGCTTGACGAGCCNACTAATCATTTGGATATTGAAATGATAGAATGGCTNGAGGANTATTTAAAAAATGAAAATATAACANTATTAATGATTACACACGATCGTTATTTTTTAGATCGTGTTTGTAACCATATTTTAGAANTGGAAGATGGTAAGTTATACCACCATAAAGGTAATTANAGCTATTTTCTAGTAAAAAGAGAAGAAAGGGAAAATAATTTNAATGTAGAGCTNTCTAAGNCTGGNAGATTGATGAAAAAAGAACTAGAGTGGATAAGAANATCACCTAAGGCTAGAACTACAAAGTCTAAAGCTAGAGTAGATAATTTTGAGNNAATTAAAACCAAAGCAACTTCTAAAAAAGTAAAGCAGGAGTTAAAGCTNGANGTGAAGATGAGTAGANTAGGAGGGAAAATTTTAGAACTTAAAAAAGTATATAAGTCTTATGGNGATCTTAAAATATTAAGTGGTTTTGATTACACTTTTAAAAATGGCGAAAGAATTGGNATTATCGGACAAAATGGTGTTGGGAAAAGTACATTTTTGAATATTATTACTCAGTCTCNTAAACCAGATAGTGGGAAAATTAATGTTGGAGATACAGTTGTATATGGNTATTTTACTCAGAAGGGTATTCAATTAAAAGAAGACAAGAGAGTAATTGAGGTTTTAAAAGATATTGCGGAAGTAATAGTAATGTCTGACAACAAAAAAATAACTGCTTCTCAGTTATTAGAACATTTTATGTTTCCTTCCAANATGCAATATACTTATGTNTCTAAATTGAGTGGTGGTGAGAAAAGAAGGTTGTATTTGCTTACTNTTNTAATGAAAAATCCTAATTTTTTAATTCTAGATGAGCCTACCAATGACTTGGATTTACTCACGCTCAATAAGTTAGAAGAGTTTTTGTTGGATTTTAAGGGTTGTTTGATATTGGTGTCCCACGATCGCTATTTTATGGATAAATTAANAGATCATTTATTTATATTTAAGGGTAATGGAATTATAAAAGATGAATATTCTAGTTATTCAGAATACAGAATAAAGTTAAATAAAGAACTNAATCTTGAAAAAAAGAAGGAGAAAAAGNTTTTGTCTGAAAGTAGTGAAAAAGCNAACCTNTTTTCTTATGAAAATAGAAAAGAGTATAAAAGTTTAGAGAGGNAGATAGAAAAGTTAGAGGAAGAAAAAAAACNGATGGAAGATTTCTTNAAAGATTCTAATCTATGTTATGATCTAATGCATGAGAAGTCTAAGGAACTAGAGGTTTTAAATAATCTTTTAGACGAGAAAATAAATAGATGGATGGAGCTAGACGAAATTAAAAATAAGAGATAAAAAAAGCCCGCTAAAAGCGAGCTTAAATTCATTTAAAGAAGATATACTATATAACTTTAACATTTACTGCATTCAAGCCCTTATTACCTTCTTTTAATTCAAACTCAACTTTGTCGTTTTCTTGAATTTGGTCAATTAAACCTGATGAATGTACAAAATGTTCTTCTTCTGTACCGTCTTCCTTAATAAAACCAAATCTTTTGGTGCTATCGTAAAATTTTACTGTTCCTTTATTCATTATTGATATTATAAATTGTGTTTTAAAGGGGCAAATGTATAATATTTTAATTAAATAAAATCAACTTGTCTTTTTATTCTATTAATTTTCAATCTAATTTTAGGTAAGTTTAAAGCTAAGTTATTCAATTTTTAAACCACACGTTTTAAAATATTTATTACGCATTTGTAACTGATTTTTTGTATATTTACATCATGTCAAACCTGTTAATTGATAGATATAAAATACTCTCTTTCTTTTTTTTGCTACTCACGAGTACTAATACAGTACTCTCTCAATCTAGCTCAAATTTAAATTCTATTGAAACTTTTCCGCCTTTAGATAATAATAAGGAGTTTAAAGAAAAAATCTATCAACTTAAGTTTACTGATCCTAATTTAGCTATATCTATATGTTTAAATTCATTAGAAGATTATATTCCACTAGGACCAAGTTTATTTACCCTCTATCTTTATAGTACTTTAGGAGAGCTTTATCTTAAAAAAAACCTTCCTGTGTTGGCACTTTCATATTTGGAAGATGCAATGTATGAATATGAGTTAGTCAAAAGAGAAGGTGTTGAGTTTGCAAACTCACAACCCACTCAACAGCCTTGGCTTACCATTAATATTGGAAATATTTTTTTTAATCAAGGTCAGTATGATAAAGCTCTAGAGAGATACGATTTAAGTATGAATTACTTTTCTCAATTAGATTCTTTATTACCAAAAATTAGAGGGTTATCAACAACTTACAATAATATTGCTCTTGTGCATATTGAGCTTCAAAATTACAATTTGGCTTTAGAGTACATTAACAAAGCTTTTCAATTAAGGGTGAATAATAATTTTAATCCTGTGGATATTGCTCATTCTTTCAAGTCATTAAGTGAATTGTATTTTATTTGGAATATGCAAGAAAAAGGTAATTTTTACTTGANTAAAACTGATAGTGTTAANAATTTAATGCAAAAACTCAGATATACAAAATATAAAGATTATGACGATTTACCTTTTAAACTTTCTGAAAATTATTTAGGAAACTGTTATGAGTATAAGGGCGAGTATTTATTTAAACAGAAAAGATTTTNCCAAGCTTTAAATGCATATTCTAAGGCATCTAATTATTATGGTGATTTTACTTTTCAAAAAGTTAGTTTACTAAATAAAAAAGCTAATGTTTATTTTATGATTTCAGATTATGAAAACTGCTTAANAGTAATTGAAGAATGCATAATCCTTTCAAAAGAACAAAACTTACAAAATGAAGAAGAGAAAGCTCTAGAATTAAAGATTAAGNTGTTAAATAAATTAGGAAACTCCTCTAAAATAGATATAACNGTAGATGAAATATTAAAAAATAAAGATTATCGCTATAGTGTTCAAATAGANCAATTGCTTTCTGGTTTAGAATCTAAAAATGAAATTTTAATTAAAAAAAGAGAGATTGAAGAACAAAAGCAAAAAAANTCCCGAATTGTCTTTATTTCAATTATTGTTATTTTAATACTTGGCTTTGCNACTGCATATTTTTTATCTAGAAAAGTGTATTTAGATAAGCAAATGATTATAGTAAATCAAAGTGAGAATCTTGCTAAATCTGAACTAGAGCACAAGAAAAGAGAGCTTGCAGCTATTTCTGCTAATATTGTTCAGGAAAATGAACAAGTATCTAATATTCTTAAAGATTTAAAATATTATACTTCCTTGCTAAATAATGAAAAAGATAAAAATTTATTTTTACCATTAATTAAATCTATTAATAGAATACTCACAGAAAAACGTAAGGATAACTTATATGCAGATCAATTTAATGCNGCTTATCCAGGCTATCTTGAGTACTTAACAAGAACCTATTCNNACCTTACNACAGCCGANCTTAAGCTATGTACATTTTTNCGTATGAACTTAAATACCAAGGAGATAGCTGAGATAATGGGTTTGTCTGTAAGGTCCGTTGAAAGTAGAAGATATCGATTAAGAAAAAAATTAAAATTGAGTAAAGATAGTGACTTAGTAAGTAACCTTATAAGCTTAAATTATTAATACTTAATTAGTACTCATATAGTATTNTTACATTATTTTTCACNACTCAATCAACTGTATAACTACTCATTCTTTTATTTAAATTAACTTCAGTAACCTCTTCATTAAATTTGCGTATTGTAATAATAAATGCGCAATNTANATTTTCATATTTTATTTTGTTTTTTGACAATAAGTNTTAACACTTTTTCTCAAACTGCAACAGTACCATCAGTTTCAAACTCTAATGGAGTTGTTGATAATGTNATNTCNAACAAGATGTTTTATGGNCGNGATAACANNGCTTCTTGTTGNGGAAATNTTGATNNNCTTNATAGAAATATNTGTACTTATGAGGCNGTAAATCTTACATTAACNTCNACTATTATANNNCAATTAAATAATTCNACAACACATTTTACNANNGGNAATGGTTATNNAAATANTNTNTTAGAATACAATGGTGGTTTNNNTGCTGGTGANGTNGTAAANATNTATATGATTTACTTNAATGATAATTCAAATTATAGATCTACAAGTTNNGCTCCTAAATTTACTTTTNNNGNAGATATTGTTGCTNTNGGNTATGATTGGAATCANNCANTNTGGTTTTCAGGNTCTAGGTTTGGNTCANCAGCNNNTNNNGGNGATGATTANTANCCACGNTANGCTAANGCNAGNAATAATGGNAAATTTAAAGACAGANGATTTGAACCNTCNAATGGAACAGGNGATTCNGACTATNATNNTTNNAATANNNNATTTNNCTCAACTNNTNGCNNAGATTGGTTNANGGTNCTTNCNAGNAGTTCNAGTAATANNAATCGTANNCCNNNNTANAACGGAANTNTNANGACCTTTCAAATNGGTTGTAAAAATGGTNNNAAAGGNGATTTTTTCAGNATTATTACTAAAGTANNTTGNCAAGAANCTACTGGAGCTGGTNNTATTGGAAACCCTCAAAATAATTGTGGAAGTTTTAATCCTAGCTANNATNACAAANANNTCATCTGGTTCTGGTGGTAGTGGAGGANCACCANNTTACTTTTGGCAATATTCNANNTCNTCNANTNCNGGANCNTGGTCAANCNTATTNNNNCAAANTCNNCNACTTACAANCCTTCNACNATTNNNCAAACNANNTGGTANAGAAGAGGATATTATCGTTGTANTTCATCTGNTGCANNNTATACTNNTGCAGTAGAAATGACGGTNAATACCAATCCAACTGCTAATGCATCTGCCTCATCTGCTACTATTTGCAGTGGTAATTCCACTACTCTTTCTTCNTCAGGATCTACNTCTGGTTCTANTTATCAATGGCGCGTAAGTGGAAATTCNACANTTTTATCNACTTCTAGNTCNTNNACAGTTTCTCCTANTTCAACAACTGTTTACCAACTNACGGTCACTAAAAATGGTTGTAGTTCAACTGATAATGTTACTGTCACTGTAAACACTTGNTGTNCTGAGCCTACAAATGCAGGTTCAATTGGAAATGANCAAAGTAATTGCGGACCTTTTAATCCTTCAGCACTTGTTAGTCTTTCTTNACCTAGTGGNGGCTCTGGAGGAACACTCACTTATTTCTGGCAGTCAGCAACATCCAGTAGCGGTCCTTGGAGTACTATTTCATCTGCATCAAGTGTTACATATGATCCGCCTACAATATCTCAAAATACTTGGTATAGGAGAGGTGTATATAGATGTAATATCTCAAATGCATTATATTCAAATACCGTAAGAAAATCTGCAAATTCTGATCCGCCAGCAACTGCTTCTGCAACTTCTACCTTTATTTGTTCTGGTTCTAGTACAACTTTATCTTCAAATACAGCCAGTAATTTAACTTATGAATGGAGAATAGATGGAAATTCAACAGTTTTATCAACTTCTAGCTCCTATACAGTTTCTCCTACTTCAACAACTGTTTACGAACTTACAGTAATTAGATATGGTTGTACTTCAACTAACAATATAACTATTACTGTTAATTCTCAATTGGATTGGGCAAATTTACAACATCCAGCAAATGGAACTATGGCTTGTGGTGGAACTTTTGATGTTTATGGTCAAGTGTATGAACCTGGATTAACTGATGCAGCTGGAATGGGATTAGGATTGACAGTTGAAATTGGCTATAATGACTCTGACTCAGATCCTTCTACATGGACTAATTGGTCGGCTGCAACTTATAATACTGACGTTGGAAATAATGATGAATATAAAGGGTCTATTTCAGGTTTATCTACAGGAACTTATTATTATAACTTTAGNTATAAATACGGGCCTTGTGATTATGTTTATGGAGGTTATAATGGAGGATTTTGGAATGGAACTAGTAATGTTAATGGTGTTCTTACAGTGCCTTCAGAATCTGCTCATTTTCAATACATACCAACTAATGATTTGTTAGCATGGTTTCCTATGAATGGTGATCCAAATGATTACAGCGGGAATAATAATAATGGTACACTTGATGGTCCATCTGTAGCTAACGATAGAAATGGGAATTCTAATAGTGCTTACTCATTTGATGGCTCTAATGATGTTATTAACAATATACCTGATTTAGATGTAACTACAAATGCTAATAATGATGAATTTAGTGCTGTTGCTTGGATTAAAACTTCCAATACTTCAGATTTCGATGGCATTGTTTACTTTTCAAATAATGTAAGTATGTATTTATGTACTGATGGTGGATTTAGTATTCAATCTAATGGGGCTAATTCAGGAACATGTGCTTCAGGAACTACAATTGATGATGGGAATTGGCATNTNATTGCTACTTCATATATTGAAGGGCAAAGGTTTATTGGTTATTTAGATGGAGAGGAAGTTTTTAATAAAACTACTNCANATACTGAANCTAATAAAAATTCTANTGTAAGAATTGGAAAAAGAGGAACTGGTGATTGGTTTAATGGCCTAATGGATGATGTGNTAGTTTATGATCGTTCTATCTCTATTCAGGAAATTAAAGCATTATACTCAGGTACTTATTGTCAATCTGGTACGGATCCTTCACCTACGATAACTGGTGTAACAGGAGGTACTTTTAGTTCAACTGCAGGATTAAGTATTGATGCAAATACTGGAGTTGTTGATTTATCTGCATCTTCATTAGGAACTTANACTATTACCTATACAACCCCTAATTGTGGTTCAACTTCGACACAAACAATAATTATAACAGGTGATAATACAGCTGGAGCAGCAAGCTCAANTCCGACAGTTTGTGTAAATACAGCCTTAACAAATATTACCATTGCTACAACTGGAGCTNCTGGAATTAGTAATGATGGGGTAGCAGCAGCAAACGGTTTACCAGCTGGATTAAGTGCAAGTTGGGCAAGTGATGTAATAACAATAAGTGGCACACCAACAGNAACAGGCACATTTAATTACACTATTCCATTAANTGGAGGATGTGGAACCGTAAATGCAACTGGAACGATAACAGTGNCAGGNGATAANACAGCNGGNACAGCAAGTACTACTCCGACACTTTGTGTAAATACAGCCTTAACAAATATTACGCATTCAACAACTGTAGCTACTGGTATTAGTGATGATGGAGTAGCCGGAGCAAATGGTTTACCAGNTGGAGTAAGTGCAAGNTGGTCAGGNGATGTGATAACNATAAGCGGNACACCAACNGCANCAGGCACATTTAATTACACNATACCATTAACTGGTGGATGTGGAAGTGTAAATGCAACTGGAACAATAACAGTAACTGGAGATAACACAGCTGGAACAGCAAGCTCAACACCTACACTGTGTGTAAATACGGCTTTAACAAATATTACTATTGCTACAACAGGAGCAACTGGCATAAGTGATGATGGAGTAGCAGCAGCAAATGGATTACCAGGTGGAGTAAGTGCAAGTTGGTCAGGGGATGTGATAACCATAAGCGGCACACCAACAGCAACAGGCACATTTAATTACACTATTCCATTAACTGGTGGTTGTGGAAGTATTGCTGCAACTGGAACGATAACAGTTACTGGAGATAATACAGCTGGAACAGCAAGTACCACACCTACACTGTGTGTAAATACGGCCTTAACAAATATTACTATTGCTACAACAGGAGCTACTAGTATAAGTGATGATGGAGTAGCAGCAGCAAACGGATTACCAGCTGGGGTAAGTGCAAGCTGGTCAGGAGATGTAATTACGATAAGCGGAACACCAACCGCAACAGGTACATTTAATTACACGATACCATTAACTGGTGGATGTGGAAGTGTAAATGCAACTGGAACGATAACAGTAACTGGAGATAACACAGCTGGAACAGCAAGTACCACACCTACACTATGTGTAAATACGGCTTTAACAAATATTACTATTGCTACAACAGTAGCTACTGGCATAAGTGACGATGGAGTAGCAGCAGCAAATGGATTACCAGCTGGAGTAAGTGCAAGCTGGTCAGGAGATGTGATTACGATAAGCGGAACACCAACCGCAGCAGGCACATTTAATTACACGATACCATTAACTGGTGGTTGTGGAACAGTGAATGCAACCGGAACTATTACAGTAAACGATTTGCCTACAGTTGATGCAGGATCTGCTCAAACAGTTTGTGCTGGCGCTAGTGTTACACTTAGTGGAAGTGGAGCGAATAGTTATACTTGGGACAATGGAGTAACCAATAATACTCCCTTCACTATCAATTCTACTACAACTTATACTGTTACTGGAACAGACGTAAATAATTGTAACAACACAGATCAAGTTACAGTCTCCGTAGTTTCTGGTAACTCAAGTTTCGCTTATTCCAATCAAGAGTTTTGTAACGATGGATCAAATCCAACACCAATTGTAGCTGCTGGTGGTGGTGGAACTTTTAATTCTTCACCAAGCGGGTTATCAATTACTAGTTCTGATGGAACTATAGACTTATCTGCATCTACTGTAGGATCTTATACTGTTACTTTTAGTCCTACGGGATGTTTTTTAAGTTCTACCTTTGACATAACTATTTCGGCGCCATCTGTAGGATTTAATTATGGAGGCACTACAGAGTTTTGTATAGATGGCAGTGATCCTTCTGCTACAATCACTGGAACAGCAGGTGGAACATTTATTGCCACACCTAGTGGTCTATCGATTGTCGCTAGCACAGGAGAAATAGATGTTTCCGCTTCTACTGCGGCTACTTATGCGATTACCTATACACCTGCTGTCTTATCTCAATTAGGTAGCGATATAGATGGGGTTGCTAATTCAGATTATTTTGGATATGCTGTTTCCATGAGTAATGACGGAAATAGAATGGTAGTTGGTGCAAAGCATGATGATACACCTGGTAATAATGCAGGAAGTGTAGATGTATACGAATATAGCAGTGGAAGTTGGACTAAAATGGGATCTACTATTAATGGAGAAGCTAATTCTGATAATTTTGGTAGAGCAGTATCCATAAATGGTGCTGGAACAAGAATAGCAGTAGGTGCACCCAACAATGATGGTAATGGT
>PAST01000044.1 GCA_002713405.1 Crocinitomicaceae bacterium
GTCTTTTTTTACTGCCAATCTTCCAAGTTTATCAGTATCTAAAATATCAACTCCAGAAATATAAAATATAATATCAGGAGATAGTTCATTAATTAAAAAGTTTAGATTTTCTTTAAGTTTCTTTAGATATTCTTTTCCTGTTATTCCATCTTCTACGGGGATATCTAAATTTGATTTTTCTTTTTGAAATGGGTAGTTTTTTTCTCCATGCATAGTAAAAGTGAAAACCTTATCATTATCTTTTAAAATAGAAGCAGTACCATTTCCCTGATGAACATCTAAATCTATAATTAATATGGATTGCATTTGATGTTTCTCTAATGCATAGTAAGATCCAATTGCTACATCGTTAAACAAACAAAAACCTTCTCCTCGGTCTCTAAAAGCATGGTGGGTTCCACCAGCAATATTTGCAGAAGCACCATGTTTAATAGCAAAATCTACGCAGTCTAAAGTTCCTTGGGTAATTATATATTCTCTATTTACTAATTCTCTAGATAAGGGAAAGCCAGTTTTTCTAATTTCACTTTTTGAAAGAGAAAGATGTTTTAGTTTGGAAATATATTCTTTGTCATGAGCTTTTTCAATCCAATAGTCTTTTGCAAGTGTAGGGGAGAAGAAGTTCTCTTTTTCAACTAATCCTTCACGTAAAAGTTGTTGTGGTATAAGTTCGTATTTTACCATTGGAAAACGATGGTTTTCCGGTAATTGATGCATATAAATTGGTGAAAAAGCTATTTTGAGCAAGTTAAACTAGAATTTCAATATATAAATCTTTAAACTATTTTCTATTTTTCTATAAGTTCACAGTAAAAATTAATTGCAACATTATCACCTACTGAAACTACATGCTTCATTCCAAAATTAGTTCTGTCAATTTCAAAAGTTCCTTCAAAAATTGCTACTTTGAATCCGCTGCTATTGTTTGTTATTCCTTTAAGTTCAAATGAGAATTCTAAATTTTTTCTTTCCCCCATCATTTTTAATACTCCCTTGCTAGAATATTTACCATCTATTTTTTTTATTCTCTTTGAGTGAAAATCTATAGTAGGATATTTTTCTTCATTGAAAAAATCGCTTCCCATAAGTTCTTTATCTCTTATACCGTTATCTGTATCAATACTATTAACATTGATGGATACTTTAAGTTTTGCCTTTTGAGGATCTTTTTCCGAAACTTTAAAAACAATATCAAAATCTTTGAAAAAACCCTTGGTATCTTTTAAACCTTCTATATCAAAACTAATTTCTGAACTGCTCGGATCTGTTTTATTATTGGTCCAAGTAGTACCTAAAATAGATGCAAAATCTTGAGTTCTCACTTCTTCAACATTTGTTTTTTCAAGTTCACTTTCTGGCTTTCCCCAATTAGAGAATATTAAAATGCCAATAACTAATAATATGAAACCAGTTACTAAAACTTTTATTTGATTATTCATTACTAATAATATTTTTTATAAAATTAAAATATTTAATATAAACTATATATCTTTTACACATCTAAACCCAGTATGACTCATTCCAGTTTCTTTTGAATAAGGCATTCTTGCAGAAACTCTGTAACTTGAACAATAATTGTCATTGCACAAAAACGAGCCTCCTCGAATCACTTTTTTAGGATCGTTAGGTTCCCTTGGATATTTCCATGTTTTAGGACCTTTAGGATCTATTGTCAATTCATTTTTAATCAATGAGTTGTAATAATTTGCATCATACCAGTCAGAACAAATTTCCCAAACATTTCCTGCCATATCGTAAAGTCCATATTTATTTGCAGGATAATTCATTACAGGTGCAGTTAATATGTAACCATCTTTTTCATTATTTTCTAATGGAAAATTTCCACTCCAAAAGTTACATTTGGCATCTCCTTCATTCACATTTTCATTACCCCATGGATAAATTTTGTCTTTTAAGCCACCTCTAGCTGCCCACTCCCATTCAGCTTCTGTTGGTAGCCGCTTTCCATACCATTTTGCATATTCATTTGCATCTTGATAAGAAATATGAACAACAGGATGGTTTTCTATTCCAATAATTGAACTATTTGGTCCTTGAGGTTGTTTCCAACTTGCTCCTTTTGTCCATTTCCACCATTGTGAAAAATCAATTAGACTGGAAACTTCATCTGGCATTGAAAAAACCAAAGAACCAGGTTCAAAAAGTTCTTCGTCAGGTTTAGGAATATTTTCAGGAAGTTGTTTTTTTAAAACTCCCCAATCGATTTTTTTTTCTGCTGTCGTAACATATCCACTTTCTTCGATGAATTTTTTAAACTGTGCATTAGTTACTTCATGAATGTCCATTAAGAAAGAGCTAATTTTCACCTTATGAATAGGATATTCTCTGTTTAAAGCTCCGTTTTGATTACTAGCCCCCATAGAAAATATTCCCTGTTCAATTACTACCATTGAATCTAAATAAGAATGATTTACAGATTCAAAATTTATAGTATCAGTTAATAATTTTTTACTGTTTTTTTGGTTAATGATAAGATTTGTTCTGTTAGTAATATTTTCACAGCATTTTTTTACTGTGTNTTCTTCAATTTCAAGAATCTCCANCTCTTTAATTGTATTATCTTTTCCATTACAAGAAAATATAGATAGAAAAAGTAAAATCATAGATTTTTCAAAAATATTTATCATTTGTTAATTAATTTTCTTCATATTTGGTGTTAATTNTACACTATGAGACAAATTTATCATCTAAAATTACAAATTGTCTCGACAATAATTATTTTATTATCTTTTTCTACTCATTTTTCTCAAAACCATCAAGTTTTAAATGATGTTTTTTCAAGTAATCAAGCAAAAATAAAAGATCCCTTAGATCAACTTAGTTTTTCTGGAAATTATAGATTTTTAGGATTTGTTAGAAATCAACAAGAAGTTTTCCCTAATAATAGTGGAAAAACCACAGCAATTATATCAGGAGATTTTTTTCGTGAACCAATGTTTCTCTTGAAAGTTAAGGGTAAAACAAAAGACAATGTATCTTTTGGTGCAGACTTAATGATTAATAGTTTGTATAAAGGTCCGTCTGAGGAGTTTACAAGGACAGTTACTCTAGACCTAGGGTTGAATATTAGGACTTCAATCAATACAGGTTTTGGTGTTTTTAATTTTTCATCTGGTGGTGTTTCTTGGTATCGACAAAGCCGATTAACTGTATGGGGTAATAGATCTTTTAATAGAATTTCAATTTACGATCGTAGACCCCAAAATGCATTAACCAATAACCCCAATGATAGGTATAATGATTTTTATAAAAACGGTTTGATTGACCAAGGAATCAGATATGGAAGTAGGGCATTTCAAGGATTGTTTTTACAAGGTAATAAGCTTCCTCTTAATTTTTCATTTAAAGGTGTCATTGGTAAGAGTGCATTTAACCGATCTTTTTTAGAAGCTTCTGATAACTTTACAACTTGTTTGCAAATAAATAATCAACTCAATAAAAACCTTAAACTTTCTTATAATTTTCTATACTCGTCTCAGGATTTAGATTCAATTAATAACGACAAAAGAAAATACAATATTCACACATTTGAGCTTTCCCAAAAATGGNAAAAAATTAATATTCATTTAGAATCAGGATTTGGTAACTATAGGAGTGTTGATGAAGAATTAGGTTTTGGTGAAGCTATTATTTTGGATGTTAAAACTGATAAATCTTCAAAAATTCCATTAGATTTTCAATTTTATAGAATTTCACCTCAATTTGTTAATGTAACTGGAAACTTTTTAAATACCTCAGTTCTTGAGATTTTTCCAAATATCCCAGGAGTGGGTACAACCATCAGAACTCCTTTTAAAAGTCCTATGGTTGGATTGGGTTTTCCAGTCAATAACCGTCAAGGGTTTTCAATTAATTCTGATATTGATTTTGGCAAACTAAAACTAAATGCAGGAATCGGTTTTTTCTCTGAAATTGACACTTCCTATGCAGGAATATCCTATAGACATAATGTAAATAGTCAGACTNTATCAAGAATTTATTTATTTGCTCAAGGTTGGGGACCTTATAATTTTCTAAATTCTACCTATAGAGGAGTTTTTGAAGAAGTTTCAATAAGTGATACCAATATAAACGGGCTGGCAAATTTTAAAAAGTTCTACAATACCATAGAGTTTCAGGCNAAATATTCCAATTTATTATCTGGACGTAAATTTTATTTATTTTATTTAACAAGATTCAATTCATGTCAAAGGAAATTATACTCTCTTCCTCAGTTTAATGATAAAGCACTTATTAGTCAGTTATCCAATGAGATTGATTTTAGCTATGAAATGAATGAAAATGCAGTTTTGGTATTATCNTATGGTATTGAAAGGGTCTTAGGNAATAGTTTCACNGATTTNGGGGATAATATTGAACCAAGTTCTACAAATTTGCTNTCNGAGTTTTTAGGAATTGATAAATTTAACAAAGTGAACAGAGCAAGGAATCAAAGAAATAGACTTATAGGTATAGGATTTGACTATAAAATTGGAGAAAATGCAATGTTGTTTTTTCGTCACAACAGATACAGGTATTTTGATCCTAATTTTGTTGAAAATCATCTTCAGGGAACAGAAAATATGTTGGAATTAAAAATTACTTTTTAAAAATGAATAAAGTCTTAAATACTATACTATTAACACTGGTGATATTTTCATTTCAATCATTTTTNAATGCTCAAACAAGTAATGAAACAGTTTGGTTTAATGGTTTAGCAAGGTCTTATTTTTCTAGAGATGTTCTTGGAAATACATCTGATACTTTATACCCTCGAAATTCTTCAAATGGTTACAATTTAGTAGATTTGAATATTCATGCAAATCCAATTAAGACTATTGAAATATTTGCTCAACTCAGGGTAAGAAATCAGTTCGGTAGTTTCTTTGGATCAGGAACTAATATTGATGTAAGGCAACTAAGAGCTAGTGGAANAATTAAAAACAAATTTAATTTTAGTATAGGAGATATATTTCTAAAACAAAACCGTTTTACCCTATATAATTACAATGAAGAGTTGTCAAGTTTTGAAAATGATATGTTTAAGCCATATCGAGATATTATCCATTATGAAAATTTTTACACAGATAATCGCTGGAGATTACAAGGTTTACAAACAGATTTTTCTTTACAGTTTGATCGCTTTATNAGAACACTAGAATTTGATTTTTTTATAACAAGACCNAGAGGATCATCTCAATTANGTTCTAATACTTATTCTCCAGATTTATTACTTTCTGGTGGATCTATTGTTTCCAAAATAACAAAAAAACTGTCATTTGAAGTCAATTATATTAATCTTTTTGAGATCCCTANCAGTGGAAATATGAACATTTCAATTAATAATCCTGTTTATCATTCTGGCTTAAATTATAAATACATTAAAAACAATTTTAAGATAAGTCACAAATTGCAAACAGGGTTTTCAGAAAGAAACTGGTTGTTCTCAGAATTAGATAATGGTTCAGATTCTACTTCATTTAGCACTAGAGGAATGTTTTTTGAATTTGAAAATGAATTTTTAGTAAAAGATTCTTCTTTTAGGTTTGTTTTAGGAGCTCGCTACGTNGATCCTAATTTTAGAAGCGCTGGTTCTCAAACAAGAAGAATTGACTTCAACANTGAAATACAAAATACGGTTTACCCACTACACACCAACGATTACATTCCTAGACCTTCATCAGCATTTGATTTACTTTCTGATGAAAATCGTTTTAATCAAGATCTTTCTGGGACTCTGATGAGTTTTAATCCTATTTATTCAAACATCTTTCCATATGGAGATGGCACTCCAAACAGGATGGGATTCTATCTTTCATCAACTATAAATAAAAATCAAATTTTATTTTCAAATATTAAAACAGCATACTTTAATGAAGTNATTGGACAAGGGACNACTGAGAAAAGAAATTTTTTATTGTTGGCTGGTGATCTGAAAATTAATATAAATGAGATATTTAAAAAACCAAAAGAATTTAGCTTGTCCTTCTCTTACTGGAACGAATTAACCACAAGAGATGGAGATGTTTTTGAAGAGCTAAATCTAAATTCTAGTCATATTAATGGTTTTATAAATCTTGAATTTTCTAAAAAATTTTATTTCCAGTTAGGACTTAAANAAATCAATGCATCAGGAAAAGAATTTATTACTCAAAGAAATGAATATGGAGTTATTCAAAACTTTTCATTAGTCAGTTATGATCAAAGTGATTTCATTTATTTTGCTGGGATT
This sequence comes from Crocinitomicaceae bacterium, assembly GCA_002713405.1. GTDB lineage: Bacteria > Bacteroidota > Bacteroidia > Flavobacteriales_D > Parvicellaceae > MED-G20. The sequence goes on from PAST01000044.1 coordinate 6,233, forward strand.
AATTATAAAATTAAAAAGAATATTTACGCCAATATTCAATATAATTGGTGGGGAGAGGATTTGAATAATCCAAATAATCCAACTTTTTATGATTTCAATTATAGACGATTATTATTTATTTTTTCAGTTAAGTTATGAGAACTATTAAACACATTATTCCTTTTTTTGTTTTTCTATTTTTTTTCAACAGATGTACTAAAGGTGATGTTGAGGGACCTTTANTAACAGATCTGTATGGAACTTTTTCAATAACAGATGANTTTTTATTGGTTAATAAAACACCAGATTTTTCATCAGGAGATATTGTGAAATTTAACTGTAGTTTTAATAAAACTATCGATTGGAAAATTACCATAACTGGTTTACAGTNTAGCAGTATAAAGGAAATTACAGGTTTTTCTAATTTAATAGATTCTAATATTGTAACATGGAATGGAAATACCTCAGAACTCCCATTTTTTCAAAAAGAAAATTGTTCAGTTGAACTAACTTTTTTAAATGAANCTGACGTCTTAAGAGATACCCTTAACATTATTGGATCTAATACTTATGAAGACGGAATTTTAGTTGCTAATTTTGAAAACGGCCTTCCTCCAGATGCTTTAGTTTCATGGACTTCAAACATTGGTTTAAGGACTTTTGAAATTGCAAATGATGATCCTCTTTTAGGAAATGCATATTTTAAAATGGGAGGGAAAGTAAATTGGGATTGGCCAATTGGAAAATTGGATTTAAAGTTGAATTTATCTCCTATTACAGTTCCAGCTGAAGAGTTTTATATTAATATTGGAATACTCTCAGATTCTATAGATATTCATACTGGACAATTTATTAATATTATAATTTCAGAATCTACGTTGCCATTTAATGATGATTTAACTCCAAATCAAGCAGGACAACAGCTGGCTGATATTTTTGGTGCCAGTGACGAAGTTTATAAAATGAAGGTCCCAGTAGACTGGCACGGATGGAGAATTTTATCTTTTCCGTACTCCGATTTTGAAGAATTGTCTCCAGGTGCAAGTGGTGTAATTTTTAATAAAAATCCAAATAATATAAGTGGGATTAGAATTGCTTCTCAGGCATGTCCATCCGCAGGAGCCAATGTAAATTGTCCAGAAAATTTAGACAAATTAGTTAGAACTGATATTGATCACATAATATTTACAGAATATTCTGCTCTTTTAGGAAATTAAATGAATTTTATTAGAATCTCATATATATCATTACTGTTTATTTTAATTTCATGTGATTCATTTAAAACANTTAACTTGTATCAATCAGTAATTGATCAACCTGACCCNTATGAGTCATTTTCGTATAAAGATATTTTTATAGATTCTTATAGATCTAAAGTTTGGGGTGTTAAGTCAAATAATTGTAAGCAAATCTTATATGACTCAATTAATAATTTTAATGGTAAAGATCATTTACATCTTATTTGGAATCAAAGTAAAGAATGTAACTATATGGGTTTTGGTTTTGCCTGGGCTAATTTTAAAGGCAAGAATTTATCTCCAATAATAAACAATTCTGCAATTCAATTAATGATTAGGGTAGATTCTGGTTCGTTTTTTAAAATTCCTATGTTTTTTTCATTAGTAGATTACAATGAAAAACAATGTTTTTCAAGAATGAATATATTGGGAATTGAAGGTGGAGTGATTGATCAAAAATGGAGAAAGGTGACTGTACCCTTGTCTACATTTAAATATCAAAAAAAAGGGGTAAATATTTCCAATATTAAAGAGTTAAGAATTCAACTTGAAAGAAAAGGAAATGTACACATTGATGATTTAAAAGTGGTTTCTCACCATCATCCATTTAAAACTCAAAAAAGTAATTTCAATAAAACTTTTGAAAATTTCCCTGTAGTTCTAGGAAATATAAAGAAATATTGGTGGGGAGTAAATGAAAACTATTCGGATAATTTTAAATTTATTACAAGCACATCATATGTTTCTAATGATAGGCAAGAAAAAACTGATTCAATAATAATTTTGCCTGAGTTTGAAGTATCTCTTTCTTTAGACGTAAATTATGATAAAAACTCAGATGATAACAAATGGAATAATTTTGGCTTTCCATTTAATAAATGGGAGTATGCTGATTTATCTAATATATATTCTACTTCGGCTATTCATTTTAAGATTAAAAGCTCAAAAGTTCCCAAAATACAGCTTGTAATTGTTGCTTATTCTGGTAAAGTAAGACGATTAACAAAAAACATTCAATCTGAAAATATTATAAAATCTTCTGACAATCAATATTTAATCACTATTCCAATAAAATCTTTTAAAAATTATGATCAAATGAATTGGAAAAGTTTAAAAGAGTTAAGNTTCAAGGTTTTAGAATCTTCAAAATTTGAAATTGGTGATTTTAAGATAGTTGAATTTAGAGGAAATCCAAAAAATCCAAATAAATGGAGAGGAATATGAGAATATTAATTGTTTGTTTTTTTTCATTTTTTGTTGTTGTCGATTCTATTCAATATTATAGTCAGGTAAATAGTATTCGAATTGAAAAAAATCAAAATGGCTTTGATTTATTTAAAAATAATGAGCCATATTATATTAAAGGAGCAGGTGCAAAATCTAACTTTGAGGAAGTTAAAAATGCTGGCGCAAACTCTATTAGGGTCTGGAGTACTAACAACAAGAGCTATTTAGATTCAGCCCATAAATATGGTCTCACTGTTACCTTGGGTTTGTGGGTTGCTCAAGAAAGAAATGGTTTCAACTATGATGATGAGTATGCTGTTGCAGGTCAAATAGCGTTGCTAAAAAAGGATATTTTAAAATTAAAAGATCATNCTGCATTGTTAATGTGGGGTATTGGTAATGAAGTTGATTTGCAATATTCCAACTTTAAAGTATGGGAAACTATTGAAGAAATTGCAAAATTTATTAAAAAAGTAGATCCTAATCATCCCACAGTNACTGTTATTGCAGGATTGGATCCTTCAAAAGTATTTATGATTAAAAAGTATTGTCCAAGCATTGACATATTGGGAATAAACGTTTATGGAGCTATAGAAAATGCTCCAATTAATATAAGAAAATATGGTTGGGAAAAACCTTACATTGTAACCGAATGGGGGGTTAACGGACCATTTGAAGCAAAAGTTAATTCTTGGGGAGCTAAAATTGAACCAACCAATGGATTTAAAGCCAACCAACGTCTAAGAAGATATCAAAGTATAATTCAAAAAGATAAAGATTTGTGCTTGGGTTCTTATTGCTTTTTATGGGGTCAAAAACAAGAGTCTACTTCTACATGGCACGGTATGTATTTAAGTAATGGAAACCCTACAGAAGCTGTTGATGTTATGCAATTTTGCTGGAAGGGCGAATGGCCAGCAAAAAGAGCACCTAGCATAATGCAAATCAAACTTAACGGAGATAATTGGAAAAAAAATCATGTTTTTATAAAAAATGAAGAAGCAACTCTTGATTTTATTTATGAGAGAAACAATAACGACAGCTTATATTTTGATTTTGAATTATATCCAGAAACTTTTTCTAAAAAGGGGGGAGGAGATTTTCAGAAATCACCTGATAAGTTGAAATTTGAAATAATAAAGCAGTCAGAAAATAGCTTGTCTTTTAAAGTGCCAAATAAAAAAGGTTTTTATAGAATTTTTGTTTTTGTAAGAAATGAAATTAATCAAACTAGTGTAGCAAACATCCCATTTAAAGTAGAACAATTATAAATTTACTTCACAAAATGTCTTATAATTATATTATAAAAGCTGTCTTTTTACTTCTATGTAATATTTCTTTTTTGATTTTTAGCTCTCAGTTAAACTCATTCTATGAGGATTGGGAACCTAAGGTATTTAATTTTCCAGAAAATACTTTATTACAAAACGAACCATCTAGCAGTCCAAATGTTACGATTAATTTTAATATTTCAAATATATTGGGTGACGTTCTTCCCTCACATTTTGGAACCAATTTGACTCATTTTCTAGGTGAATCAGTTTTAAATCAAGTAGATTTTATGAACAATATAAAAGGATTAAATAGATTCACATTTAGATATCCTGGAGGAAATGGTTCCAACCAATTTTTTTGGGATGGTAATATTCCTTCTTCTATATTAAACGATTCTCAAATTACTGTTAATGATCTAATTGATGGCTCTGGTTGGAGAATTAGTCCAGACGATTTTGTTCAAATTTTAGATTCAGTAAATGGTAAAGGTATTATTGCTGTTAATGCTTCCTATGCTAGATATGGAACCTCTGCAAATCCAATTCAGACTGCAGCATCTTATGCAGCAAGTTTTGTAAGACATATGAATCAATCTTTAGGAGCAAATATTAAATATTGGGAAGTTGGTAATGAAAATTATGGTCCTTGGCAAGCAGGTTATGTTGTAGATGGAGATACCATAAATGGTACTAAGTATGGAGAAATATTTAATGTTTTTGTAGATTCTATGAAAGCTGCTGATCCTACTATAAAAATTGGGGCAGTATTATTTCCTCATGATGGGGTCTATAACGACTGGTCAAAAGATGTACTTCAAAAGGTTCAAAACACTGCTGATTTCTTAATCATACACGATTATTTTAGGAGAAAACCGAATCCAAATAACGTTACTTATCAAGAAATGTTGAATTCTATTTCTGAAGTTCAACAAAATGTAAGTAATGTGAACAATATGGTTACTAATTATACTAGTAAACCTTCAGGATACTTTCCTATTGCAATGACTGAATTTAATTCAAAAACAGGGGAAAGAGAAATTTCTATGGCCAATGCAATATTTATTTCTCAAGTTCTCTGTGAGCAAATCAAAAATAATATTGGTATGTCATTGCTTTGGAGTTTTCAAAATGGACTAGACTCTCACGGTGGTGATCACGGAATGACAGCTAGAAACAGTACTATTGTTCAAAATAATACACCTCGTCCAGTTTATTATGTATATTATTATATAAGTAAGTTTTTGGGGGACAAGTTAGTATTTTCCTACTCTAACGATCCAGACATTAATTGCTATGTTTCAACTTTTTCAAGTGGAGAAATTGGAATAGTTGTAATAAATACATCTCAAGTTAATAAAACAATAGAATTTAGTTCTACATCTAGTTTTACTAAAGATAATTTTTATTGGTATGAAATAAATGCTCTAGATGAAACGAATAAAAAAATATATGTAAATGAGCTTACTACTGCTAACCAAGAAGGTGGACCTGATTTTAATAATGTTCCTGCATTCTATAGGCCTGTAAATGGCAATTATAAATTTATTATCAAGCCTTATTCAGTGAATTTTATTGCTAATTCTAACAACCTTACATCCATAGATAATACTAGAAATTTAGAAATTGAAGTTTATCCAAATCCTTTTAATGAATTTATAAATATTAATCAGCAGTATGATTATTTAAAACTATTTGATATAAGTGGAAATCTTATTTTAAAGTCTACAGATAAAAATTTAGATACTAAGTTTTTGAAGGAAGGTATCTATATTTTAAAATTATATGGATCTAAATCCTCTTCACAGGTTAAAGTAATAAAAATCAAAAAATAATGAAGTTTAAATATTTTCTTAGTTCAGTTTTATGTTTATTTCTAATAATAGCTTGCAATAATAAATCAGAGTCTATATACCTAGACAGTAATTATTCTGATCAAGAACGAGTAGAAGATTTATTAATAAGAATGACTCTTGAAGAGAAAGTTGCTCAAATGTGTCAATATGTTGGATTAAATTATTTAAGCTCAGAAAATGAATCTTCGTTAACTGAAGAGATTTTAAATAGCGATTCAAAAGCATCTTATAAAGGTTTTTTAAAAAAAGACATTGCTCAAATGATAGTAGATGGGAAAATAGGTTCTTTTTTACACGTCTTGGAGCCCCAAGAATCTAATATACTACAAGCTCTAGCATTAAAATCTAGACTCAAAATACCTTTAATAATTGGTATTGATGCTATTCACGGAAATGGTATGGTAAAAGGAACTACCGTATATCCATCTCCAATAACAATTTCCTCATCGTTTACTGATACTTTGGCTTATCAAGTTGGTATACAGGCGGCAAAAGAAATTAGGGCGACTGGTTCACACTGGGCATTTACTCCAAATATTGATGTTTTAAGAGATCCAAGATGGGGAAGAGTTGGTGAAACCTTTGGTGAAGATCCTCTATTAGTTTCCAATATGGGTTCAAGTATGATAAAGGGTCTTCAGGAAACTAATAAAGTTATTGCTTGTGCAAAGCATTTCATAGCTGGTTCTGAGCCTGTAAATGGTTTAAATGCATCCCCAATGGATATTTCAGACCGGAATATGAGAGAGATTTTTCTTAAACCATTTAAAAAGGCTGTAAAATCTGGAGTATACTCCGTTATGGCTGCACACAATGAATTAAACGGTATTCCTTGTCACATGAATAAATATTTAATGACAGATATTTTAAGAGAAGAACTTCAATTTAAAGGTTTTATAGTAAGTGATTGGATGGATATTGAACGAATTCATACCCTTCATAAAATAGCTAAAAACACCAAAGATGCTTCATTNCTCTCTGTTGATGCTGGTATGGATATGCACATGCATGGACCTTATTTTCTAGAACATGTTGTAGAACTAGTTAAGGAAAATAAAATTTCTGAAAAAAGAATTGACGAGTCTGTAAAAAAAATATTATTGGCGAAGATTAAATTAGGATTATTTGAAAATCCTTTTATTGATTTAGAGGAAGTGGATAATAAAATATTCATCAAAGAACATAAAAATACTTCTCTTGAAATTGCTCGTAAGTCAATAGTTTTATTAAAAAATAGTAATCGAATTTTGCCCATTAATTTTGATAAAAAAAACAGAATATTAGTTACTGGTCCAAATNCTAATAACCATTCAATTCTTGGCGATTGGACTAAACCACAACCTGAAAAAAATGTAGTTACTATTTTTGAAGGAATTGAAAAAATTGGTTCCAAGAAGGGTTTTGAAGTAGATTTCTTTGATTCCAATAGCGATATTTTAAATATTTCTGAAAATGACATTTTATCAACTGTTGATATTGCTAAAGATTACGATTATTTATTTGTTGTGGTAGGAGATAATTCTTTGAGACATTTAAATAAGAAAAAAACTGCAGGCGAGAANATGGCTCGTTCCAAAATTAATTTGGCAGGAAATCAACTTAAATTGTTGAAAAGTTTAGAGAAATTAACCAATAAATTGGTTGTAGTTTATGTAAACGGTAAACCAATTGCCGAACCATGGATTGAAGATAATATTGATGCAATTATAGAAGCGTGGGAACCTGGTAGTTTTGGTGGTCAAGCAGTTGGAGAAATAATTTTTGGAGATGTTAATCCAAGTGGAAAACTTCCTCTTACCTTTCCAAGAAGCGTTGGTCAATTACAAATGGTGTATAATCACAAACCCTCCCAATATTTCCATAAGTATGCTCAAGAAAAAATAACTCCNTTGTATTCTTTCGGTCATGGATTAAGCTACTCAGAATTTGTATATTCTAACCTAGTGGTTAAGAAACCAACTATTAAAGACTCGATAATTAATATTTCATTTTCTCTTACCAATGAAAGTGAATTTGAGGGAGAGGAAGTAGTTCAGTTGTATTTAAGAGACTCTTACAGCTCTGTTACCAGGCCTGTTAAAGAACTCTTAGATTACAAGAGAATATCTATGAAACCAAATGAATCAAAACAAATTTATTTTAATATACCAATAAAGAAATTAGCTTTTTACGATATAAACATGAAATATTGCGTGGAAAAAGGAAATTTTGAATTTATGGTTGGCGGGTCTTCTAAAGACAATGATTTAATGAAAGCTTCTTTAGAATTATTGGATAGATACGAATTTTAAAGTTTATTCATATATTTTAATTATTGATCCATAACCAGGTTTAAAAACTATTATCTCAAAACTATTCTCTGGGCTGATTATTTCATCACTTGAGTATATTTTCCAATTTTCAGTTTTATTATTTCTCCAACCAACTGAGGAGTTGCTATTGTTAGAGATTATATTAATTCCATTGTCTTTCTGAATTATTGAAGGTTCTTTTAACTTAGGTTTTTCTCCATTTGGCCACATCTCTTTAATAAGTTCATCCTCTGTTAAATTCCCATAATCTGATTCATCTATCCAATTATCTAGTTTTTTCTTTANNTNATTAAAAACACTATCGTAATCTTTATTNGTATAAAGGTTGTTAAGCTCATAAGGGTCATTTACAATATCATAAAGTTCATATTTTGGTTTGGTTTTTTTATACCAATTCTCCATTGAAATAGTATTTTTTTTCAAATCATTAAGTGAATCTAAGATTCTCATTGTTTTCATNTTTTTNCTGTAAGAAACAGGTTTCATTATTGAAGAATTGGTATCGCAGTTAATGATTAGTTTAAATTCCTTATTTCTTACACATCTTCTTGAATCTGTATATTCATCAAACCTATCTGTTGAAGCAAAAATATAGTCTCTATTATTTTGTTTGTAAAATGATAATCCTTCCATTTTATAATTTATCTCAGATTCTGTTAATTCTAAAATTGTGGGAGCTAAGTCAATGAAGTTAATCATTTGATCATTTCTAGGTTCATTTCTGGGTTCTATCCACTTTATAATCAATGGGCATTTCAAACCTGTATCATAAATAGATCTTTTATAACGTGGAAATGGACCTCCATGATCAGAGAAAAAGAAAATAACCGTATTCTGATANANACCATCATCTTTTAGTTGATTAATTATTTCTCCAACTTGTTCATCCAATTTTTCAATGTTTTTATAATTGGTTACAAAATCGTTCTTTATTGTATGGTTATTTGGAAAAAATGCTGGAAGAATAACTTTATTAATTTCATCTGAAGAATGTTTTTTATAGTTATTCCAGATTCTTGATTCATGGGTGATATTGAAATTAAAGACAGAGAAAAAAGGTTGATTTTCNTCTCTATTTCTCCAGTGAGCATTTTNATTACTTTCATTCCAAGCAAGAGGTGACATTTCCATATTGTAATCCTCTTTAGAGTTATTACTACAGTAATACCCCATTTTTCTTAAATTTTCAGTGAAAAATTGAACTTTTCTTTTAGGAACAGCACTGTAAATTGGTAAATTAGTTTTACTNTTTATANATCCTTTATTTTTTATATATGCTCTCATGTGTTGAGTTCCAATNGTTGTTGGATACATNCCNGTTATAATGCTGCTTCTGCTAGGAGAACAAACAGGTGAAACAGCGAAAAAATTNTCGTAAACTATTGNATTAGATGCCAATTCATTTATGTTTGGTGTTTTTGCNATAGAATCATAATANGAGGAGAAAAATAAAGATTGATCTTCACAAACTAGCCAAAGTATATTTGTTTTTTCTTGCGAANNAAAACTAANATAAACAAAAGAAAATACAGCTATTAAGGTTTTTTTTCNGGACAATTTCAACTTATATNGTTTTTGTTTATTAAATTTAAAGAAAGTGTAAATTTAACACTTAATCCTTGCTAAATTATCTAAANGAATTATGAANTGTAATTTAAAATATTTTTAATGAGAAAAATAATTTTAGCATNTCTTTGTATAGTATTTACTCATTCCTTTTATTCTCAAAATATAAATACTTNTTCTTATTTTCTAAATACTAAAAATNTAGATTTTTCTGTTAAAGGATATTACAGGTTTATGGGTTATAATAGAAATCTTTCCAATTTATTTGGGGACTNAGTTAACCCAGTTGTATTTAGAGCTGACGATGAATTTAATTCGCCTACATTAAATTTAGATATGGTTTTAAAATCTAAAGAATCTGGATATATAAAAACCCAACTTTATTTATTTGAACCGATTTCTGGAAATATAGAAGATAGAAATTTTTTGATGCTAAACAGAAAAGGTGTTTCAGTTGAGCTAGGTAATAAAACAAAATTTGGAAATTTTAAANTAGTTGCTGGCGGAATTAATTTTTTAAGATTTAGTAATTTTTCGTTAAGTTCTGCAAGACAAGTTAGAAACTCGCTCTTTGATAGAAATGCTTGGACTGCAGTTTGGCCAGTNAATGTACAATTTAACAACTACTTTGATAAATCAAATTATGTAAGAGCAGCCGATTGGGGGAAAAGACAAGTTTCAGGAATTAATTTTAAAGCAACAGATTTACCAAAGTTATATGATTTAGAAATATTTTATGGTAAAACACCTTTCAATATTTCCCCTGTTGATAATATAATGACTTTTAAAATTGGTAAAAAACAAAAACTAAATTATTATAGTTTTGGAATATTAAANTCTAGNGGAATTGATGCTTTAATTAATGGATTTNAATTTAAAAATCAAATATATTATTCTNCTTATAAAGGAAATTTTAATGAATGGAAAATAAACAGTGAATTTGCTGTTAGTAATTACTCTTTTCAATCTAACGGATTGTCAGAAACAGGAATTGCTGGCGAAATTACAATTAAACCTAGCCCAAGATTGATAAGTTTTCCTTTATTTTTCGAAGGTTATTACATAAGCCCAAACTTTGTAAATATCCATTCTTCACTNATAAATGGTTCTGTTCAATCCTTTAGTTCTCAAACTACTTCTTTNAATGGTGAGGGAATTCCGGATGGCGCAAGACCTTTTGGAGGTGTTATGAGTCCAATGCACATCAAATCAAATAACAGGTTTGGAATAAATATAAATTCAGAGTTTAACATAGGAAAGTTAAAAGTTAATCTTGGAAATGGATTTTCTAGAGAAATTCAAAATGATACGAATTTGGTTTCTTTCTTTCATAAAGTAAATGGTCTTTATTTGTCAAGAATTGAGAGATTTCAGTCGTCTACTGGTCCTCAAGGAAATTTGACCACTTTTTTTAGGGGTTATTATGAAAATGTATTAATTGATGATTCTTTGAANAGTAAAATCAATAAGTCTTTTAATGTTTTATTATTAAACTTAAAATATCGCAATAAAATTTTNAATAAAGATTTTTTCATTTTTTATCTTGGTGAATTTCATTCTTTACAATCATTTTTATCTCCTATTCCAGTTTTTTCAAGTAATGCAATACTAAGAAATCATTTTCATGAGTTTGATTTTTANTTCAATATCAATANAAAACTTTCTCTAATTGGATATTATGGTGCAGAACTAATAAAGGGAAATGAATTTTCAGGTCTTGGAGATGTTCTGTCAGAAAATAATGAATACTTGCCAAGAAATGGAATTGGTAATGTATTTGGTTTAGGTTTTGATTATAGTATTGGCTCTAAATCTTGTTTTTATTTTAGATTTAAAAATGTAAANTATAATGAAAAGAACTTTTCAAATTATTATTACCAAGGCTATGAANTTACAGCAGAATTAAAAATATTTTTTTAATGAGAATTANTTTAACATATANTTTTATTTTTTCCNTTTTGACCATATTTGGACAGTATCCAAAGTTTGAAATAGGAGGNCTATCTAGAGCATTAGCTGATAATTCATTTTTGGATGAAATGGATACTGTAAATAATGATGCAAANCAAGATTTCAACTTAGTTTTTGATTTGGCAATAAATGGAGAATTGAATGAATTTATAAACTTTTATAGCGAGTTAAGATTAGGAAATAGTTTGGAGGTTTTTGACACATCCTCTTCTTACATAAATTTAAGAAGGATTTTAATTTATGGGAAACTTAGCAAAAACACTTCATTTGAAATAGGAGATATTGATCTTAAAATGACTCCTTTTACACTTTGGAATTCTCAAGAAGAGGGCATAGTCAATGAAAATAGATTAGCAAATAATTTTCGTGAAATCCAACGCTATGAAAATTTTAATAATGGTAATTTTTGGAGAAGACAAGGTTTAGTAATCAAAGGAAATAAGTNTATTTTTAAAGACGATACTATTTCCTATAAAACATTTGGTACTAGAGAACTTGCTTCTAATGAAATTTCAACACCCGATGTATTTCTATATGGTTCAGAAATTAAATATTCATCCAATATAATTTCATTAGGTTTTAATCATATAGATTTATTTTCTAATTATAAAGGAATTAACTACGATACTAACTTAAATAATCATGTTTTTTCNACCAACTTTGATTTGAATTTTAAGAAAATAAAACTCCACTCAGAATTTGGTTTTTCAAGTTTAACAAATACTATGAATAATTTTGATAGTAAATGGANTAATGGAGAATTCCTAAATGTTGGATTTAATTTTGATATTTCTGANAATTTATCTTTTTCAACATCTTTTAGATCAGTAAGTGAAGATTTTTCTTCACCTGGAAGCCAGTCCAAAAGAATTAATTATTCTTTGGNTCCTTNTATNTTCGCTCAAACAAATAACAATACAATTAGCAGAGATATTTCTTTGTCAGATATTATCTATAGTGTCGATTTCATGAGGTCTAATTCAATTTATAATAGAACTATTGATTATGGCTTAGACAATTTCAATCCAATTTTTGGAGTTATTGAACCTTATGGTTTANCTACTCCAAATAGGAGAGGTTTTTCTTCAGATTTAACTTTTTCAGATTCACTTAAAATTATCATGGTAAATGCTAATTTCTCTTTTTTAAATGATTTAGTTGGCGAGGGAATTAATACCAAAAGAAATTATTCAAATTATTCTTTTGCTTTTGATTTTTCTTTNAATAAATTATTAGGCTTTGACAAGCAATTTNTCCTTAACGGGGGATATTCAAATTCATCCTCAAAAAGAGATCATCCAATAGATTTGAATGTTCAAAATGTAAATTTAAAATGTAATATTATTGACTTAGGANTAGAACTTGAAATTTTAAAAAACTTATCANTTTTGAGTTCTTATAAAAGATTATTTTCTAACGGATTGGATTATTTNCCCATAAGAAGTAATGATTTTACCATTGAATCCTATAATGCTTTTCAATGTGATTTAGTTCATGAAATTAATTCTCTTGGATTAGCTTATGATTTTAATAAAAAGTCTAGTGTTTTAATAAATTATCAAATTCTTAATTTTAGTGATAAAATTTTAGACAATTCATTTAGTATTAATCAGTTTTTTGTTTTAGTCCAAATTAAATTTTAAATGGTAAAAACTTTCAATTTTATAACAATAATTTTTATTTTTCTCCTCTTAATTTCCTGTGGAAAAGAGGATTATATAGGTCCTCCAATCGAAGCTCAATTCGGTGAACTTATAATTCTAGAGCCATTTAGCTCCGATAAGCCAGTTGGTGTAGATTTTTCTTTAAATGATACTGTAAGATTTTTTTCTGAATTTTCAATTAGTGCTAACTATAACATAAACATCAGCGGAAGAAATTCTGGTGCAAACTTTTCCNTAAGTGGTACTGGAAAAAACTTGTCAAATGTTTTTTGGGCAGGTAATTCTAATAATATATTTTTTAAGCAGTATGAGTGGTGTGATGTAGTTCTTTCTTTTGATAATAGCGATACTACTTTATCAGATTCTATTTTAATATTGGGAGAAAGAGATTTTTCTAATTTAGGTTATCTGCTAACAAGTTATGAAGATCCAAGTGAATATGGTTTAGTTAATTCCCAAAACACCACACAATTACAAGTTCTGAGTAATTCATCAATAGCAATTCACGGAAATAACTTTTTAGACATCAGTGGGGAAGGATCAAATACTTATTTCGGTGCAACACGTATATCCATGCCCTTGGGAAGTATAAGTGAACCTGATAAATCAAAAATCTTTTTTAATGGGTTTTTTAAATCAGATTTAAATGGTTCTGCTGTTGTTATTAAAATGTTCGAAGATGAAAATAACGATGGNAGCTATGATCAAGGAATTGANGAAGCNTGGACTTATAAATTTACATTGAATTCAAATGGAGTTTGGAATAAGGAAAGTTTTAATTTTGATAACTTCACAGTAGACCAAACTGCAGGTAATGTNCAAATTAATGGAAATTTAAATGTTGGAAATATNATAAGATTAGATGTTGTATGTAGTCAAAATGGTAATTCATTTGGAAATTTTGGATATTTCGTTGATTATTTAATTTTAACTTATAATTCTCCTTTATGAAAAAAATAACTTTTTTTACTTTATCTCTGCTATTTTTATCAAGTTGTAATAGTAAAAATAAAACCTCCTCAGAGCTGTCNGAAAAAAAACCACTTAATGTCGTTTATATAATGGCTGATGACCATGCTTACCAAGCAATCAGTGCTTATGGCTCAAAAATTAGTGAATTGGCACCAACACCTAATATTGATAGAATTGCAGATGGTGGAGCTTTAATGGATGCTGTTTACTGTACCAATTCTATATGTGGACCTAGTAGAGCTTCTATTCTAACTGGAAATTTTTCTCATGTAAATGGCTTTTATAAAAANGTTGACGGTGGTGATTTTGATGGTTCTCAGCTTACNTTTCCAAAAATCTTTCAACAAAATGGNTATGAAACAGCTGTTATTGGTAAGTGGCATTTAGGAACAACACCTACAGGTTTTGATTACTCAAAAGTATTAGTGAACTGGGGAGGACAGGGAACATATTTTCATCCTCAATTTTGTATAAACGGAAGAGATACTATAACAGAGAAAACTAGACACTCAACTAAAGTAATTGAGGATGACTGTATTGATTGGCTTNCTAGTAGAGATACATCAAAACCTTTTATGTTAATGTATCAATTTAAGGCTCCGCANAGAGATTGGAGACCTGACTCTATTTATCATGAATTATTTTCAGATTTTGATTTTCCNGAACCGAAAACTTTTAATGACAATTATTTTGGAAGATTGGCAGCAAGTGAAAATATGATGGAAATTGAAAACCATCTTAACAGAAGAGATATGAAGTTAATAGCTCCCTCTGGACTATCAAGAAGGGATTCTATGCGTTGGTTAGCTTATGGTGATAAAGGTCAATTTTGGTCACCTAATGATACTTTAAATGGTCAAGCTTTAAAAAAATGGAAATATCAAAAATATATTAAAGACTATTTAAGATGTGTAAAAGGAGTGGATAGGGCTGTTGGTCGTCTTTTAGATTATTTAGATGAAAATGGGTTAGCTGAAAATACATTAATAGTTTACACATCTGACCAAGGATTTTATCTTGGTGAACATGGTTGGTTTGACAAAAGATGGATGTATGAAGAATCATTCAAAATGCCTTTTCTAATTAAATGTCCAGGAATNATAGACTCAAATACAGTTTCAAATGAGTTAATAATGAATATTGATTTTGGACCAACACTTNTAGATTTTGCAGGAATTGAAGTTCCCATTACAATGCAAGGAAAAAGTTTTAAATNATCTTTTGAGAATAAAAACTATGTAGGGAGAGATGCAGTTTATTATCATTATTATGAATATCCATTATGGCATAAAGTTCAACCTCATTATGGAATTAAAACCTCCAAATATAAATTAATACATTTCTATTATTCAATGGATGAGTGGGAGTTATATGATTTAGAAAAGGATCCAAATGAAATGAATAATATTTATAAAGATGCATCTGAAGAATTAATTACAGAACTAAAAACTCAGTTAAAGTCTTTACAGATTGAGTATAATGANGATTTCACTGATGAAGAGATGAAAGTAATGACTGACACAGTTATTCAAAGAGCTTACAATGAACCTAATAAATTAAAAAATAAAAAATCATAAACTATGAAAAAATTATTTTCTGTATTAATAATATTCATAAGTTTAACAGCTTTAGCCCAGGCTCCGATTACTTATAATTGGCAGAACTCTAAGCAGGGCTGGATAAGTGGAGGAGGATGTAATCTNNCTGCTCTCCCAAGTTCTATGTCTATGAAAGCTTTTAGTACTACACCTCTAATGAGAAGTGGTAATTTACAAGCTAATCTAGGACTAAATTCATCTGATTATAATCAAGTTACAATTAGNCTTAAAAATCCAACAACTGGAAATGGCAATACAAGACTTTATATTTATCCACCNGGAACTAATACTCCTACCTGTTATTATGTTTTTTCAGTTGATACAGCTATGACTGGCTTTTCCACTTACACAATAGATTTAACTTCAACTCCAGCCTCAGGTACTTACTCTGGTACAATAGCAAGNTTTGGATTAAGAGGACCTTGGGGAGTAGCTAANGGTGATACTATTTTTTGGGAAAATATGGTNGTAAGTAATACAAATTCCCAGCAAATGGGAAACTTATANGAAGATCAATTTAACGATTATACGGTTTCTAANTGGGGAAACTTAACTGTTTCTTCNGTCCCTAAGTATAATTTTTATGAAACAGCATGCCAAGAACTAAAAGTTTTTAGTGACTCTTTGTCTTCTGCTCCTGCATATGGCTATGTTACTTATGAATTTGATAATATTATTGATATTACAGGNTACGAAAAAGTAACTATNGCTGAAAGNTCTAGTAGTAGTTTTCCTATACGAATTGATTTTGAGGATTCTACTGGAAATGTAACAAATGGAAATAATGGAAAAATTACTGTAAATACCAACTCTATTTTAAATTCTTCGTCACTGTTATCATTTGTNTTTCCNAATNCTGCTTTTTCTGAAAGTAANGTAGATAAAACTATTATTTCAAAACTCAGAGTATTTTTTGATTTTGGAAATATAGATATGTCTTCTCCATTATTTATAGATTANCTATCAATAGGAGATTCAAGTGGATTAAATAATGCTATTGGACTTTCTGAAATTGATTCTTGTAATTGTGATGTTGTAGTATTAGACACAATTTCTGTGTGCGATACTTTAATTCTTCCAAATGGAAATATNGTTACAAGTTCTGGNAATTATTTTGANACGCTTTCTCTTTTTCCAGCTTGTGACAGCATNAGAAATTTAAATATAACCATANTAAATTCATCATCATCTTTAAATTCTTTTTCNGANTGTGGAGATTATTTTTGGAATGGGACNACATATACCCAATCTGGAAATTATTCTTTTAATACTNTAAATTATTTAGGTTGCGACTCTGTAGCCGTTTTAGATCTTACTATAAATNATANTCC
Source organism: Crocinitomicaceae bacterium (assembly GCA_002713405.1). Lineage (GTDB taxonomy): Bacteria > Bacteroidota > Bacteroidia > Flavobacteriales_D > Parvicellaceae > MED-G20. Next base: position 23,218 of record PAST01000044.1, read on the forward strand.
TAGCCCTCAAATTACTTTATCTAGCCCACAGATAAATGTTAATGTAACTGGTGGNAATAGTCCCTATACATATCTGTGGAATACAGGAGAAACTACTTCGTCAATAACTCCTATTAATAATGGAACTTTTTATGTGGATGTCCAAGATGCAAATAATTGTTCAGGTTCAGATACAACTACAGTAAATTTTGTTGGTTTTGAAAATAACATTAATAACCAAATACAAATATTTCCAAATCCTTCTTTTGAAAATATCACTATATCCTCTAATTTTAAAATAAATTCTCCTACAGATATAAATATTTTTAATCTTACAGGAAAGTTAATTTTGAGTAAAAATGTTGAGATGAAAAATGGTTTTTCAGAAAACATCAATATTTCGTCCCTTAGTACAGGAGTTTATTTAATAGAAATAAAAAATTCCTTATTTCAAAATCAAATGTTTCATTTTATCAAAAAATAAAAAATGAAAAAATTATATATATTCTTTTTAGTTCTAACAAGTCTTTCAATAAATGCTCAATCTGATACAATTTGTAATCCATCATTTGAGGATTCTTTAANTAATTGGGGAACATTTTGTAATGGTAGTTCAAATGGTACATTTTCAATTAATACANCTTCTGCNTATAGTGGAAGTTTGGGTTTGGAAATGGATATAAATTCAATAGTNCCNCCTTCAAATACTTGTGCCTTAACAAGCTGCGCATTAGACTTGCAACAGGGAAAATTTTACATGATTTCATTTTGGGCCAAATCAAATTCTTCTAATGATGTCTTGGTTGTTTTACAAAGAACTTCAGCTCCTTTTACAAACTATGCTCAAAAGACTTTTACATTTACNACNAACTGGAAAAAATACCAACTTAATACTACNGATACTAATGCAGTAAATAATTTAAAAATAAAAATCAAGCCACAAACTAATGGTGTTTATAGTTTTGATGATTTCAGTTTTTATCCATTNACAACTCTTCCTTCCAATTCTGAAATCTGTAATGGTGATTTTGAAACGGGAGTTTCCGGTTGGTCTCAAGCAAATAACGGGGCTAATATTCTTGCTGTTTCAGATAGTACAACTTATCAAAATGGTAATTTNTCAGCTAAAATTGATATTTCTAACACTGTTAATGGACAACCTATTTTTTCAAGTTGTAAGTCAGATATAGAGAAAAATAAAAAATATAGAATTCATTTNTGGGCTAAATCTNTAATTGGTGGTCAGCTTACAACAGCGACAAGTTCTCTTAGCTCTCCTCCCTANACAAATTATGGATTAGAGACATTTACTTTAACAACAAACTGGACAGAATATACATTCTTAAGTGAATCTGATTCAACAATTTTTGGTAATGTCAGATTTGCTAAATTTAAGTTCCTTGAAGATGGTACCTATTATATTGATAATGTTTGGTATGAAGAAGTTCCTCCACAGCCTTTTGTATGTGATGGAGATTTTGAAACNGATTTAACAAATTGGACACAAACAATAAATAACGGAGCCATAGCTTCCATGAGTATAACACCTAGTCAAGCACAAAACGGAGTGCAATCTGCTATGATNNTAGTTAATACTTTGGGATCTACAAATNGTTCAATTCAACTTACAAGTTGTAAAACTGATGTTTTAAAAGATTCTATTTACTACTTAAGTTTTTGGATGAAGGGCTCTGCTAATAACCTAGAATTTAATGCTATTACATCATTTGCATCACCCCCATANACTGCATTATCTGCTAATAGNTTTACTACCTACGATCAATGGACAGAGTATTGTTATACATTTTCTCATGACTCAACAATTTTAGATGATATTCGACTACTTAAATTACAATTTTTAAGNACTGGAACTTACTATTTAGACTACGTAAATGTTCATGGATCTAGTTATATATGTTTACCAGTAGAAGTAAATGAAATAATANNTGATGATATTAATATTTTTCCAAACCCTAGTTCAGGAATTATNAATATTAATGATTTAAATTGTGATTTNACTCTGTTAAACATAACTAATATCAATGGATNTATAATNANAACACTTCCAATTAAAAGCCTTAAAAATATCTCTNTNGATACAAATCAAATGGCAGAAGGAATNTATATACTNCANTTTACAAATAAAACAGGGCTAACTATANCTAAGAAATTTATCAAAATCTAGTCTAGCTTNCTTACAGAATCTAATAAATGTTGGAATTTGATAATGATGGAATAATTTTCTTTATTATTTGAAACATTTGTATTTTCATTTGGATCTTTNACCAAATCATACATCATATTTGCTTTGAAATTGTTATCCTTTTTTCTCCATTCTGTGTAGGACTTTTCNATAGAAGTAATTGTTTCGCCACTCTGGTATTTTGAATATCCATTTGCATTTTTCGGATCTAATCTATTTATATGTAAAAGACTTTTACCTTGAAGATGCTTTGGTTTTNCAATATTGCTTAACTCACAAAGAGTAGGGTATATGTCTAATAATTCAACAACAGTATTTATTCTTTTTTGTTTTTTTTGTTTAGGATATTTAATTAAGAAGAGGNACTTTNAAAGAAGTTTGGTAATTACAATGTTTNGCCCATAGNTTNTGTTCTCCTAATTGCCATCCATGATCNCCCCANAGAACAATAATAGAATTCTCATAAATANNTANTTTTTTTAAATGCTTAATGAGTCTTCCAATTTCNNNATCNATATAACTAACNCAAGCNTAATANCCATGNATTAATTTCTTNTGAGTAGANTCNGNNATNTNNATATTNTNATNNGNNGGAATATTGGTNTACTTNCTNAGTTCNCCATANTTATGCATNGATTNTATTTGGAGCATTTTTGGGTTGGAATCTGTTAGATGCTAGCTCAATGTCTTTTTCGTTATATAAGTCCCAGTATTTTTTTGGAGCATTAAATGGCAAATGAGGTTTTAAGAAGCCAAGCGCCATTAAAAAAGGTTGTTTTTTTTCTAATAATTCATCTAGTTTCTCAATGGCTTTATTTACCATTTTAGTATCTGCATAGTCGTCTATTAAATTTTCTCCAACCTCAAATGCTTTTGCTGCACCATCATTGNTATTAGTGTCAATGGCAGATAAATTTTCTTTGGTTTGATAATCTCTCCANTTTTTTTCTGCTCTCCATGCGGGGGTGGACCAGCTTTCTGGTGAATCATTATTATGGTGAGAAATCTTACCTAAACTTAATGTGAAATATTCATTTTTTTTAAACCATTCTCCTAGAGTTAGNACATTATCAGCATCAACATCCATTCTGGTATTGTATGTTTTAAATCTATTTTGATTTGGTCGAAGGCCCGTTAGAAGAGAAGCTCTTGATGCACCACAAACAGGAAAATTACATACAGCATTTTCATAGGTATAAGATACGGAGGCTAAATCGTCAATGTTTGGTGAAATTATTTGATTTTTTCCATAACAATTTAACTGTGGTCTTAGATCATCAACTGCAATAAATATAATATTTGGTTTTTTTAAAACCTCAGAATGGTTTTTTATTTTTAAACTTGAAAAAAATGTAAGGAGTAGAATAAAAGAGAAAAAATATATTATTTTTAATTTCATTATTTCTTAGTTAAAATATAGTTAGCNCTAAAGGGTTTAGAAATTATTTTAATTTTATTATTAGTAAAATTTATTCTATTTGCTGGAATTTTTTTAAAATTTTCTGGTCCGCCTGCATCATTATCAGTGAAAATATTATTTATTCCAGTTTTTCTAGATATTGGATTGTTATTATATATTTCAAAAACCCCAGCATCTGTCATTGTAGATAAATTTTTAAGTTCTATTTCAACAATTTCTTCTTTGTCAGAAATATTAACAACAACTAGTCCAGCTTCTCCAGTACTAAAAGTTGAAGAATGAATTCTAATGTTAGAACTTGTTGATAAAGATTCGTAATAGTTATCTCCAAAAATTTTATTATAAAAATAAAAATGATAATANGAGGGNTGTGGAGACAACCATTCTAATCCATTTTCTTTTGANGATGCAAACATTCCATGATCATGACCATCTTTATATCCATTTTCAATATCCCACACCATTGACATCCCAATTCCTTGTCTAATTATTTCTCCAATTGCNTGTGCAAAAAATATTCCTGAACAGTGAGATACATTTGTTGCACCATCATTTTTTGAAATAGAGGCATTACTCCTTGTATTAAATTCTGTAAGTGCAATTGGAAGAAACCCTTTTTCTTTGTCTGTATATTTTTCAATTATTTGATTTACTACTTTAATATGTGAGTAAGTAGTATCAATTGCAGCTAACATTTCTTTTGGTTGCAGTATTGCACCGTACTTGGCATAATAGTCATGTAATATATAAAAGTCTGCAACATCAATTACTTCTGGAATTACCAACTCATTCCATCTTTTTTGAACAAGATCTCTAGTTTTTGGCTTTTGGTAACCAACAACACCTATTTTTATAGTGGGGTCTACAGCTTTCATTTTTTTAATAAATATTCTACAATGTTCTCCGTATTTTTTAGGATCAATAATTCCTCTGTCTTTAACGTTGTACCCAGCCTGCCATTTACCCCAATTTTCATTTCCTATTTCCCAGAATTTAATATTTAAGTTTCTTTTAATGTTGGCATCATATACCCAACTTGCAGCATATTCTGCAGCTTTGTTAACCCTTTCATTTTCATCTTCAATTTCAGAATAGAGCGCATAACTATAGTTTACACATATAGATCCAGTTGATTTTAATCTCATTAAAAAATTATAGTAGTCCTCAGGACGTGTTCTAAACGTTCCTTGATTTCCTAATTTTGGTGAGGTTGTTTTTTTAAAATCACTTTTATATATGATATTTGGTGTTCCTTCAGGACATTGACCAATATTTTCTGCATCCCAGAAGTAATCATTGGAGGCGTTGCCACCTGGGAATCTAACCACATTAAAGCCAGCATCTTTAAAATTTAAAATAAATTTATCATTATTAAGAAATTTCCTATTTGTCCAATGACCCAAATTATTTCCATATACATATTTAGATATTTTTGTAAGAGGCTCAGAAAAGTCTATTTCTCCATAAACAGTAGGTGAATCATTAATATTTATAATTTGATCACTAAACTTAATCTTGGGATTTTTCTTTTCTTTCCAATCGTCTAAAAAAAATCCAGGATCTCCATGCATTGGAGTTCTATTTTTAATAAATTTTTCATCAATTATAAAGTCATTATCCTTTTGACCTTTTAATTTTTTTGGTGCAAAAAGAATTAATGAAATTCCAATAATTGTAATTAATTTTTGTTTCATTGACTTTTTATAAGCTCTAATTACGTTATAAATAAGTTTTAAAAACTATATTTTTAATAAAATTTAAATTTTGTTTAATCATAAAGCAAAAAGTCTTAATTAAAAATGGTTTGTATTTATTTTTTTTTAATTTAGTTAGTGTTTTATTAACACCAAATTGTTAATTATGGATGGTTTTCATCTGTTATTTTGTTGTTATTACACTGCCAAATACATAAATATTTAAATTATAAAAATGAAGAAAATATACACTATTCTTTTAGCTGCATTATTTAGCACGTCAATAATTAATGCACAAAACACTATTGTTACTGAAAATTTTGGAGGCAGTTATGCCCATAATGAAAGTATGTCTACAAATTCCAGCGGATGGTCACATACAGGTGCTGGAGATTTTGTTCACAAAATTGTTTCTCAATCAGGNGCTTCAGGTTCAAATTGTTTTGCACAATTGGGAACTTCGGGTGCTTCCTCAGCCTCTCACGATATTCAATTATACGCTGGTAATACATATGAATTTAAAGCTTATGTTAAGACAGTTAATAGCAGAATATATGTTACTTTAAGGATTAATGTTGGAGGAACTGATGTTGCTACATCAGGAAATACATCTGCTAATGGTGCTTGGGAAGAATTATCTTGTTCTTACACTCCAACTGCTGATGANATGGCAAGTTTTCAATTTGTTAAAACTCAAGGTCAATTAGCAAATATTGATAAGATTAAAGTGATATGTACTTCGTGTCCAGATAAAAACTATGTATTTGATTTTAACGATTCTAAAGAATCATGGATTAGTGGTGGTCAAAGTAATTTAACTCTAGGAAATGATGCAATGAATATAAATGCTAATGGTAATGCACCAGTGGCTAGATCAGGTAATTTAACAGCAGATTTAAATTTAAATGCAGCTGATTATAATACAGCAAGGGTTACTTTTAGAACCCCTTATGCTATGGCTGGAGCTGGTGTAGGAACGTCAGGTGCTACTATGGCTTTTGCAGTTAAAGAAAATA
>PAST01000002.1 GCA_002713405.1 Crocinitomicaceae bacterium
CAGCTGCTAAAAAGACTACTGTAAAGAAGGAGAAAGCTACAACCAAGAAGGCACCAGCTGCTAAAAAGACTGCTGCAAAGAATGAGACAGCTACAGCCAAAAAGGCAGCAACTACCAAAAAGACTACTGCAAAGAAGGAGAAAGCTACAACCAAGAAGGCACCAGCTGCTAAAAAGACTACTGCAAAGAAGGAGACAACTACAGCAAAGAAAGTACCATTAAAAACTATTTCAAAAACCATTGAAGATGTTGTAGAAACAAAAATGGTTGCTTCAAAAAAAGAGAATAATGTATCAACTGTTTTTGACTGGGATGCTTTTGAAGAAGAGGAAACTGATTCATATTCAGCTGCTGAAAGAACTAGACTAAACAACATGTATGATGGAACTCTTACTCAAATTGAGGAAAAATCATTAATACAAGGTTCAGTAATTGCTATTACTAAGAAAGAAGTTGTAATTAATATCAATTACAAGAGTGAAGGTGTAGTTCCTAAAAATGAATTTAGATACAATCCAGATTTAGCTATAGGTGATTCTGTTGATCTTTACATAGAAAATATGGAAGATAAAACAGGCCAATTAGTAGTTTCTCATAAAACTGCACGAACACATTTGGCCTGGATAAGGGTTAACGAGGTGTTAGCAAGTGGTGAAATTATTACCGGATATGTTAAGTGTAGAACTAAAGGTGGATTAATTGTTGATGTTTTTGGAATTGAAGCATTTTTACCTGGATCACAAATCGATGTTAAGCCAATTAGAGATTACGATTTGTTTGTTGGAAAAAACATGGAATTCAAAGTTGTTAAAATCAATAAAGAATTTAAAAATGTTGTTGTTTCTCACAAAGCACTTATTGAAGCTGAAATTGAAGAACAGAAAAAACAAATTATGTCTGGTCTTGAAAAAGGTCAGGTATTAGAAGGTATTGTTAAAAATATTACCTCTTACGGTGTATTTATTGATTTAGGTGGTGTGGATGGATTAGTTCATATTACTGACCTTTCATGGGGAAGAGTAAATCATCCAGAAGAATTGGTTACTCTTGATGATAAAATTAAAGTTGTTATTTTAGATTTTGATGATAATAAAAAACGAATTGCCTTAGGATTAAAACAATTATCTGAACACCCATGGGATTCGCTTAATAAAGATTTAAAAATTGGTGATAAGGTTAAAGGAAATGTTGTAGTAATTGCAGACTATGGTGCTTTTATTGAAATTGCCCCCGGTGTTGAAGGGTTGGTTCACGTTTCAGAAATGAGCTGGAGTCAACATTTAAGAACTGCAAATGATTTCTTAAAAGTTAATGATGAAGTTGAGGCTATAATTTTAACTCTTGATAAAGAAGAAAGAAAGATGTCTTTAGGAATTAAGCAATTAATTCCAGATCCATGGGAAAACATTGACAAAAAATATCCAATAGAATCTAAGCATACCTCAAAAGTTAGAAACTTTACAAACTTCGGAGTATTTGTTGAACTAGAAGAAGGAATTGATGGTTTGGTTCATATATCTGATCTTTCTTGGGATAAGAAATTTAAACATCCATCTGAGTTCTGCAATGTAGGTGACGAACTTGACGTAGTTGTTTTAGAATTAGATGCTGAAAACAGAAGATTAAGTCTAGGGCACAAACAACTTCAAGAAAACCCCTGGGATGTTTATGAAACTGTATTTACTATGAATTCTAGCCATGAAGGAACAGTGATAAAGCAGAAAGATAAAGCTGGGATCGTATCTATGGAGTATGGTGTTGAGGCTTATTGTCCTGCAAAGCATATGAAAAAAGAAGATGGTTCTTATCTTAATGAAGAAGAAAAAACACAATTTGTAGTTTTAGAGTTCAATAAAGATTCAAAGAAAATATTGGTTTCTCATACTAAAGTTTGGGGTGAGGTTGAAGCTAAAAAATCTAAATCAAATGCATCTAAAACAAGTAGAGCTGTAAGATCAATAAATGATTCCAGAGAAAAAACTACTCTAGGAGATCTTGAAGCATTATCTGCTCTTAAAGATAAGATGGATAAAGGAAAATAATTTTTTATAACTATTTTAAAAACCGCTTCTAAAGCGGTTTTTTTTTGATTACATTTAGACCATATTATTGATTTAATTAATTAAAATTAATTTAGACAATGAGTGTATTAGTAGATAAGAATTCAAAAGTAATTGTACAAGGTTTTACTGGTAGTGAAGGAACATTTCATTCCGAGCAAATGCTTGCTTATGGGACTAATGTAGTAGGTGGAGTTACACCCGGAAAAGGTGGTCAAGAACACTTAGGTAAACCTGTTTTTAATACTGTTGAAGATGCAGTAGTTAAGACTCAGGCAAATGTTTCTATAATTTTTGTTCCTCCTGCATTTGCTGCTGATGCAGTTATGGAAGCAGCTCAAGCCGGTATCAAGGTTGTTATTTGTGTTACTGAAGGTATTCCAGTTTCAGATATGATTAAAGTAAAAGAGTATTTAAGCGATAAGGATTGCAGAATGGTAGGTCCAAATTGTCCTGGAGTTATTTCAGCTGACGAAGCTAAAGTTGGAATTATGCCTGGATTCATCTTCAAAAAAGGAAATGTAGGAATTGTTAGTAAATCTGGTACTTTAACCTATGAAGCAGTAGATCAAGTTACTAAAGTTGGACTAGGTCAAACTACTGCAATAGGAGTTGGTGGAGATCCAATTATTGGAACAACAATTAAAGATGCTGTTGAATTACTAATGAATGATGATGCAACCCATGGAATTATCATGATTGGAGAAATTGGGGGGAATTTAGAGGCCGAAGCTGGAAAATGGATTAAGGAAAATGGTATTAAGCCAGTAGTAGCTTTTATTGCTGGTGACACTGCTCCCAAAGGAAGAACTATGGGACATGCTGGAGCTATTGTTGGTGGGGATAGTGATACAGCTTCAGCTAAAAAAGCTATTCTTAAAAAATGTGGTGTTCATGTAGTAGATTCACCAGCAGATTTAGGATCGAAAATGTTTGAATTACTATCAAAATAATTCTTTAGGTCTTAAACAAAAAAAGCAACCATGGTTTTACTTTTTTGTAATTAATTTTCTTTTAAAAGTTTATTCAGAAGAATTAACAGGACCTTGAGCTGGTTTCATAGGAGTAGCATTGGTTTTTGGTGCCTTTACTTCACCTTTAATTCTAATTATTGACGTGCCTCCGATTACATTTCCATCTGCGTCTTTTTTTGCTCTTGTAATATTGTCAGAATTCATTGCATTAGATTGGATAGTTACAGATTTATTAATAACACCAACTCTTTTAGTATCGTATCTAACTTTTATTTCACCTTTTGCTCCAGGAGCTATTTCTTCTCTAGGCCATTGAGGAACTGTACAGCCGCAAGAGCCTTTTGCATTTGATATTTTCAACGGTTGATTTCCGGTGTTAGTAAAAACAAATATACATTCTCCATTAGCACTTTTTTCAATTTGGCCATAGTCGTGAGTTGACTTGTCAAAAGATATTTCAGCACCTTGAGATAGAGCAATAGCTTGTTGAGCTATAAAGGTATTTATTGTTAAAAACATTGCTATTAAAAAGCTTAATTGTAAAATTGATTTTTTCATAGTATTGATTTATCTTAATTATTTCAAATATATAAAATGTAGTTTAATAACAACATTCAAAAACCAGACCATTTTAATCTTCATTGTTGTTTTTTTTAGAATTCTCTATTCTTTTTTTCTCTTTTTCACTTTCTTCTTCAAGAACCTCTAAGTATTGAATATCAATATTCTCTTGGTGTTCAAGCATTTTTGCAAGAGAAAGTGTATTTAATTTCTTACCAATTATTTTTTTCTCATTATCCAAAAGATATACTTGTGGAGTGCTGAATATGTCATAGGTTAGTCTAAAATTTAAACTTTTAAGGGTAGTAACTCTTTTTTCATAGATATAAAATTTTGCATTTTCATTAGCGTCTGGAAAATCAGAGATATTTATCCATTGTAGTTTATTTTCTTTAACATATTTTATCCATTTTTTATTTTCAAGATTAGTACTAATTGCAATAAACTCAATATCAATATTTTTTTCTTTTAGCTCTTTGTAAAGTTCAATCATTTTAGGTATTTCTTTTTTACAATGGCCACAATCCGGATCCCAAAAAATTAATAAATTATATTTATTGGGGAGCTTGTAAAAGTCAATCCAATTAGATTCAGATGTATCAGCCAATATCAATCTAGGTGCTTTTTTACCAATTAAAAGTGGATATGTTTTATTGGCCTTTTCACATAAGTCCACTAGTTTTGTTGAGTCAATCCAATATGCTTTAGAATCATTAACTGGACAATAATATTTTTTTGCCATACAAACAAATACAGCATCCATACCCATAATATTTGATGTTTCGTATTTGTATGTTAAGTGGTGAACGGTATATTTAAAAAGTTCACTTTTCGGGTCCATTTTTTCTATTACTTTATGCGCATAATTACATATCGTATCTGGAATTTGGGGAATCATTTTTTTGAAGAAAAAATCTAATTTCTTATGGTAAACGGGAGTATGGACAATCCTATTGTCTGTGACATCAATATTATCCCAGTAATGATCTAGATAATAACGATACTTTAGAGAATCGTTTTCTTTTATTTCGTCTGGTATTTCAGGATCAATAGACATTGCAAGTACTTTTGCAGCAAGTAAGTTTTTATTATTGGTAATGTTGTTTTTTTGGTAACTTTTAACTTCTAAATCTAATTCATTTCTCTTTTTTTCATTGTTTTCTCCTTGAAGAGACATTGCTTTATTTTTCATTGACCCTAAAAACATAATATAATCGTAGAAAACCTTATTATTCTCAGATTTTACAACTTTCATTTTACCATTAAAATCATTGATATCAGTTTCCATTATTACATCTTCATCTGCAACAATAAATTCAAAGTATTTAGAGTTTGGACAGACCACTGCATAAATACCTCCTGTAAGTTTTTTTTTATCAAAAATGACTGTTTCATTTTTAGAGTATGCGGTATCTGCGTAGTATAATTTTTCTCCAAAATATCTTGCTAAAAATACAGTAGTATCTTTTAAACCACTTATTTTAAAATTTAAATTTTGTTGTCCAAATACATTGGCTGCAATAAAAATAAAAAGGATAATAAAAGTTCTTTTAATAATAAACATTTCTCTAAAATAACTATTATGTGAAGTAGGTTATGAAATTTAACATTTTTTAAGCAAATATGACTTATTTCGATATTCATAATAAAAAAAGCGAAAAAATATTACGCTTTAATTTTAACTATAAATTATAAATCATTTTAAACAATAAAGCATTCAAATAATAGATGATTTAAATAAAATATTAATTAAAACAGTTCAGTATTATTATTTAGAACACATAACTATAACGTTAAATATTATTTTAACAGGGTCAAATAAAAATTTCTAGGAAGGAAGACTATACAATACTATTGTATAATTATTTTGATAGTTTCTTTTTTATTTTCTAAAAAATAAATTCCTTTAGATAGGTAAACCTGAACTATATTATCTATTATTCCAGACCATACTTTTTTTCCTATTGTGTTATAAATATTGACATTTTCATTATTTACACTACTCTGAATATTAATGTAGCTATTTGACGGGTTTGGGTAAACTGAAAAACTATTAGAAATTAATTTTTCTTGATTGGTTAAATCATTAGTGATCACATTTACATTATCTAAAGCCATAATATATCTATTGTTAGAGTAATGTCTAAAAGCGATATATAATGGGGTATTTAAGGGAATATCTTCTAATTTTACCTGAAAATTTGTCCAAAGATTTGGAAGAGCAATCGTGTCAAAAAATAACATGCTATTTAAAATACTATCCTTCTCTATATGCTGTGAACAATAAACCTGAAGAGCTTCAGGGTAAGACCCGTCCAAGGACTTTGCTTGAAAATTCAAATAATTCCCATAATTGGTAAAGTTTAATGCTGGAGTTATAATAAAATTATTTGCTGCAATAGTATCGTTAAACCAAGAATTAGCAGCCATTATAGAATCGCCTAAGTTTAAAGAGTCATAATCTTCCACCAAATGAAAAGAACTATTTAGGCTATTAACCATAGGATCGTTGTAAGGAGCTGCCATATCTCCATCTATAAAAGTCCATGAAGACAAATTCCCGTTGTTGAAATTTTGATTTAATAACTCAGTTTGAGCTAAGGATAATCCAAAAGAAATTAAAAAGAAAACTAAAAATATATTGCGCATTACCTATTTTCTGTCTATAATAAAAGCAAATGTAATTATTTCCTATCAACAATAGAACATGGACAATATATCTAATCCATTAGTTTATTAAAAATAGCTGGTATTATTTTTGATAAATTCTATCTATGAAATTTATTACATCCCTTTTTTTTTCTTTCTGTCTCTTTTTAGGTTATTCCCAATCCTATTCTTTAAAACAATTTTATAAATCTGATATTGTTTTAGATAATAAAGTAGACTCAATTTTTAGTCTTTTAAATGATACCTCTAGAATTGGGCAAATGATTGTTCCTGCTATTGGAAGATTAGGAAAATCTAGAGATCATGTTTTGGAATTGGCAAAAAAAGGTTGGATTGGAGGGATACTATTATTGAATGGTAGTTTTGAAGAATTCTCTAATGATGTAAAAAACTTTGACAGTACAATGATTAGCCGAGGACATCTTCCTCTAATTTTCAGTGCCGATGCAGAACCCACATTAGTCAATAGAAAGATCATAGGGTCTCAAAAAGTGCCTTACACAAATACTATTCACACCATAGATAGTGTAAAAATTATTGCCAGTATAATTTCAGAAGATCTTAACAAAATTGGAATTAATCAGAACTATGCTCCGGTTATTGACGCTTCGCCTAATAAGGTAGTTAGTAATAGAAGTTTTGGTTTAAATATGGACACGGTTATTTCTTTTTCTAATAAGTTCATTAATACTACTCAGACAAGGAATATTATTGCTACAGCTAAACATTTTCCTGGACACGGTTACGTTAAAGGAGATACCCATAAAGAATTAATCTTTATTGATGGAGAAATGAAAGAAGTTGAAAATTATATTCCTCTAATTCAAAGTGGTGTGATTTCAATAATGGTAGCCCATCTTGCTGTAAAAAATAATGAAGAGTACAATACCTTTGGTTTGCCTTCTACTTGTTCAAGAAATATTGTTACCAATCTTTTAAAAGACTCTTTAGGGTTTGAAGGGTTAATTGTTACAGATGCTCTTAATATGGGAGGGGTTTCTAATTTAGAGAACAATGGATTAAAGGCAGCTCAAGCAGGATGTGATCAATTACTAATGCCAATAAATGAAGAAAAAGTATTGTTAAATATTCTAGAACTTATTAACAAGGATCAGACTTTTAGAAATGAAATTTATAGTTCTGTAAAAAAAATTATAAGACTTAAGATTTGTCTCGGAAAATTAATTTAGTTATAAGTTTTTTTATCCCACTGGTATTCACTTGGGTAAATATTTTGAGAGAAACACAAAAATGTTGAAAGAGAACATAACATAATAAAGGCATATAAAAACCATGCTATTCTATGGTAACCAAAGTAACCCATATCAACTTCTGCACCATTCAAAATTAACCATGTAGGTGTAAATGCAGCAATTAAAAATGCAGCAATTCCTACAGTTACAAACATAGATTCTATAGTTTTAAGAGGCAAAGCAATTGCTTTTTTTATCCATCCTAAATCGCCTCCCCATTGATGAACCAATAAATAATTTTTGTTTTTAATAGGAATAAATAACAAAGGATCTTTATTGCAGTCCTCTAATTCAAAAGCTTTAGATGGAGCTAAAATAAAGAAATGATCAATAGTTAAATTATTTGCTTTTTCAATTTCTTTAATTTTAAAAATGGCTTCTTTAGGTATTTTGTTTTTGAAGTGCTTAGTAGGTAAGAATCTTAGACGATGCTGAATAGCTATTTTTTTAATGGATTCAATGTTGAAAATATTTTCATTAGAACTGGTATTAATTTCAGCAAAATAATTTTTAGAACTAGATTTTGTAATATTTTTCTCTATCTCACTTTCCTTTACAAAATCGTTGTCTAGTAAATTATTTACAGAGTTTAGAAAATCATTTTCAGTTTTACTTCTAACTTTTATAAGCTCGTTTTTAATATCAATACTATCGAACATATATTTTTTTTAACTAAAGTATATACAAATATTAGTGTTTACTATTTTGTTTAATTGTTTAAGAGAAATTATTGTAATTTATTTTTCTTAATTAAGTTTTTTTGGTATTTACTTTGAACGATATCCACAAATGCTAGAATAGATATTATAAAATAAAATGTCGCCTTATTCATAGCGTGAATTGAATTCTCTAATATTTTAAGATCAGCTTTTTCACCTCCTTCGGATAATAACATTACACCAACAACAAATAATATAAAAAGCCCTAAAACCTCATATTTTCTGTTTTTTTGTAAAAATTCAGATACTTTATTTGCCGCTAAAATCATCAAAACACCTCCAAGAATAATTGATATTGCCATTATCATAAAATTATCTGTAAGTGCCATTGCACTAAGAATTGAATCAAACGAGAAGACAAGATTCATTAAAACAATCATAAAAATCACTCTGTTTGTAGAAGCTTTGGTTTTTTCTTCATGATTGTCATTAAAAATAATCATATGCCAAATTTCTTTAATGGAAGTATAAAGAATAAATCCACCACCAAATAAAATTATGAGGCTATGTAGATTCATTTCAAAAGAAACAAATTTAGATTCACTAATTAAAAATGGGTTTTTAAACTTTTCAACTAAATTAACTAAAATAAATAGTAATGCGAGTCGTAGAATTATTGCAATTGTAATACCAATTTTCCTAACGAACTCTTGTTTTTCAATCGGTGCTTTTTTAGATTCTAATGCTATGTATAAAAGGTTGTCAAATCCTAAGACTATCTGCAATGCAATTAGCATAACTAGAGTTCCAATAATACCAATCATTTCCATACTATCAAAGAAAGTAAAAATCTAATGATTTAGAATATTGTAAAAAAAGTTTTTTGTAAATAATTAGTTTAAATATCTAAAAGTAGAGCCATTTAAATTGACTTTTCTAACTGAGATATAAAAAGCAACATAGTTTCATAAAGTAATTCTAATTATTAAGTTTAGATAAATATTTGGAACCATTTACAATTATTCTTGTAAATAGAGATTGTTGAGCTCCCCATGGGTTTAATTGCTCCGAGAAATTTGTTTTTGAAAACTGAAAATGGTAACCAAATTCAATAGACAAATCTTTATTTACAAAATAATTAAATAAAAGTCCAGATCCAAATCCTAGCCCATAGCCTCCAGGACTATTTACCTGGTTCTGGTTTGGTTGATTTGATGAATTATGAATTATATTATACTGTTGATTATTAACCACAATATAATTCTCTTTTAGTCTCAACTCCAATAGTTGAATAAAGAAGGGACTTAATATAGATAAATTAGACTCTTCATATATTGTTTTTATGAATCCTAAATTTATCATGTTTCTTTTTTCTTTTCCATTAATACTAACGGGATAATATTCAGGTTCTAAAGACTGTGTTACAGATTGATTTTCAATAGCAATAGTTATAAAATCTTGAATATTTATATCAGCAAAATTAAAATCTATATAATATTTAGTTTTTCTTTTTTGCTTTCCTAAGTGAAATCCAATTTCAGTTCCAATAGAATATTTAATATCGCTTGGTAGGTCATATATAGAGTAAGGGTACTGAAAAAATTGGTCAAAAGTAGGCTTAATAGTATTGTTATTGAAAATACTAAATACGTTGTAAGAAGTATTATTACCACCATAAATTAGAGCAGTATTTTTATTTGCCAAATAACCTCCGCCATTTATTCCTAAAACAAGTTCACTTTTTTGCTGTCCTAGGGATAAAAATGGTACTAATAATAATAAATAATAAATTTTTCTCACTGTTAATAATTTATCAGGTAATCAATTTTGTTATTCAAATTTTTATTTGCTAAAAACTGATCTTCTAAATCACCTGCAAAAGGTACAGGGGTGTCCATACTTGCACATCTAACTATAGGAGCATCCAAATCTTCAAAACAATATTCATTAATTAAAGAAGAAATTTCTCCTCCAATTCCTCCTGTTAGACAATCTTCATGTAGAACTAGTACTTTATTGGTTTTTTTAACACTTTCAAACATGGAATCTTTATCAAGTGGTAAAAGTGTCCTTAAATCTAATATATCAGCAGATATATTTTTTTCTTTAACTGCTTTTTTAGCCCATTGAACTCCCATACCATAAGTGACAATAGTTAACTCATTACCTACTTCAACTAGTTTCGCTTTTCCTATAGGTGTAACATAATAATTTTCAGGAACCAGTCCAGTTAGACTTCTATACAAAGCCTTGTGCTCAAAAATCATTACTGGATTTGGGTCTTCAATTGCAGCTAGCATTAATCCTTTTGCATCTTCTGGGTTAGACGGGTATAAAACTTTTAGTCCAGGAGTATGAGAAAACCAAGCCTCATTACTTTGTGAATGAAATGGTCCAGCTCCAACACTAGCACCGGTAGGCATTCTTATTACAACATCTGCATTTTGCCCCCATCTGTAATGTAACTTAGCCAAGTTATTTACAATTTGATTAAACCCTACAGTTACAAAATCTGCAAATTGCATTTCCATTATTGCTTTCTTCTTTTTTAAAGAAAGTCCTAAAGCCGCACCAACAATTGCAGATTCACAAAGAGGAGTATTTCTAACTCTGTCTCTCCCAAATTTTTCTAGAAAACCCTCGGTCATTTTAAAAACACCTCCATATTCTGCAATATCTTGTCCCATTATTATAGAATTTTCAAACCTCTCCATTCCTTGGTAAAGACCTTGAGAAAGAGCATCAATAAACCTAATTTCTTTTTTATTTTCTGTAGAGAATGTTTCGTCATTTGAATATTCTTTATAAATATCTTCTAATTCAGAATTTAAATCTGCTTTCAAATTTGGGGTTTCAAAAGCTTTTAACCAAGCAACATCAATTTCTTCTTTTATATTTTTTTTGCTTTCTTCAATCTCATTTTTAGTTAGAATATTGTTTTTTAATATTTCAGTTTCAAGATTTGAAATAGGGTCTTTAGCTTTCCACTTATCTTTAAGTCCTTCAGGATAGTATTTTGTCCCAGATGCTTCCTCATGACCTCTAATTCTAAAGGTAAGTGCTTCAACCAAGAATGGTTCAGGTTTTTTTGATTGAGATAGTTTAACTTTCTTTATACAATCGTAAACTTCAAGAATATTATTACCATCCACCTGCTGAGCTTTCATTCCATATCCAATTCCTTTATCAATGAATTGCTTACAATTAAACTGTTCCTTGGAAGGAGTTGAAAGTCCCCATTGGTTATTTTCAATTACAAATATTACAGGCAGTTGCCAGACCGAAGCAACATTTAAAGCTTCATGAAAATCACCTTCACTTGCTCCTCCATCCCCACTAAATACTAATACAGATCTACTGGTTTTTTCTATTTTTTCAGCCAATGCTATTCCGCATGCAATTCCTAGCTGTGGTCCTAAATGTGATATCATTCCTACTAATTTATGTTTCATAGTACCAAAGTGGAATGATCTATCTCTTCCTTTTGTGAAACCCTCTTTTTTACCTAGAAATTGACAAAAGAGTTGGTATAAATCAACGTCTCTTGTTGTAAATACCCCTAAATTTCTATGCATTGGTAAAATAAATTCATTTTTATCCATCGCTAAAGTAGATCCTACAGATATTGCTTCTTGACCAATTCCAGAAAACCATTTCGAAATCTTTCCTTGCCTTAAAAGAATCAGCATTTTTTCTTCAATCAATCTTGGAATTAATAGTGACTTTAAGGCATTGATTTTTTCAGGTTTTTTCATGTAAAATAAAAGTAGTCTTTAATTAAATTTTAGACTTTAAAATTATAAATATTTTAGATTAATATAATAAATACAATACTAATTGTTTTTGACAGTATTGTTGGTTATACACCCTTCATTATTATATTTTTTTCTTTTAAGGTGAAGTAGTTTTTTACTTGTAATATTTGCAATTGATTTTAATTAATTAGTTTTGTCTCAGAAACACTCGATTTGATGAAGAAGCTTTTGTTGAAATTTTTATTTTCTTTTATTATGTTTTTAAGTTTATCAACAAGTGTATATAGTACCCATATTATTGGTGGCGACTTTAAAGTAACGATGACTAATAACGGAGCTAGTTCAAGTGTTTATGATATTCAACTTAGACTTTATCGTGACGATGTAAATGGAGCTGTAAATATGCCAGCTTCTGTAACTATTGGAATTTATCAAGTAGGAACAAACAACCTACAAACATTAAAAACTCTTTATTTAAATGGTGGTTCTGCCTCTTTAGTTCCACTAGGAGATCCATGTTACACTCCAAATCCATCTATTGTAAGGATTGAAGAGGGAGTGTATAGTGGACTGGGTTCTGTTAGTTTGCCCAATTTCTCTATGGGTTATTATTTGCATTATGAAACTTGTTGTAGAAATGGTTTAATTGATAATTTAGCTACACCTACAAGTGATGGAATATCAATTTTTGCAATTATCCCAGACCCATCAATCGGCCAAAATTCAACTCCAGATTTCGGAAACTATCCAAACGATGCATATTTCTGTGTTAATAATATTAAATATTTCACTTGGCCTATTACTGACCCAGATGGTGACTCATTAGTTTTTTCTCTTGTAGCTCCATTAAATGATGGAACTAATCCAAACAATGGTAATTCTGCACCTGGTTCAGGAGCTTATCCATTTTATCCTTCTTGTAATTTTGCTCCAGGATATAATCAATTTAACATAATTGGTGGAAGTCCTCAAATGTCTATAAATCCAGTAACTGGAGAAATAGCAGCATCTCCAGCCATTATTGGATATTTTCAATTTTCAGTGCGAGTTGAGGAGTATAGAAATGGTGTGAAAATTGGAGAAGTTAGAAGAGATGCTCAATATGCCTCCTTGCCGTGTGTTTTGGCAAACCCCCCAGTTATTTCTTTAAATAATAACGTTACAAGTTCAGCTTTAGATACTTTTTCTGTAGATGTTTATGTAAATGATAGTATTTGTTTTGATTTAGAAGTTGGTGTAAATGATCCATCAGATTCTGTTTATCTCCAATTAAGTTCTTCAAATTTTGATTTACTGAATTCCTATGTTCCACCAAGTAATTATATTTCAGGTGGAACAAATCTAGCTTATTATGACTGGGATAATAATATAGGAGATACTGTTTTCTTCAATCAATACAACTCAAATAGTGCTGGATATATTGGAAATACAGGTGTTCTTTACATGCGTTATTGTTGGGAAGCACCTTGCGAAGGAATTGATTCTACTTTTAATGTCACAATGGATTCCTACTCTATTGATTGTAGTGGTTTTAATCCAGTACAAAAAGAACTAAGTATATATGTCCAAAAAATTCCTGCACCAACTTTTTTAGATATTCCCTCAACAATTAATGTAACTTTAGATGATACTATTTGTATAGATTTATTTGCGCAAGACACCCTGAACTCTGATGATACATTAGCCATAGAACCATATTCTGGAAATTTTAGTTTTGATTCTACATTTGTTCCTCCTCAATATAATAATATTACTGGCCAATATTATTACGATGATTTTAATGATAGTATTGGTAATACAATTTCAATGCTAGGATATTCTCATGTAGGAAATGTCTCTTCTGCAATTCAAAATGTAGCATTAAGGTTTTGTTGGGTAACGGATTGTAATTACGTATTTCAAAAAGAATTTGACTTAAATTACCGAGCTTTTTCTACTGTATGTGGATCTGATACCATTATAGCTACTTCTCATGTTAATGTAGAACCTCCAACTGGAAATGTAAGAGAAATCCCTAATATTTTCACACCAAATGGCGATGATATAAATGATATTTACAAATTGGCTGGAACAAATGATCCTTGTTTTGATGTGATGCAAATCAATATTTATAATAGATGGGGACAATTAGTATTTAAATCCTTTGATCCGAATTTTGAGTGGGATGGTAAGACAGAAAGTGGAAAAGTTTGTAAACCAGGTGCTTACTTAGTTATTATGGATGGAACTTTTGGTAGTACATACGATGCGGATGGAGTTAGAACTTCTAATCTAGTAAGAGACGAATTTTGGATTCATTTACTTAAATAATCTAAAACGCATTTCTCATATAATTTCTCATATTTAGGCAAAATAAGTTCAATATCAAATTTCATTGCTTGCTTAGAAGCATTGGATTTAAAACTTTTTAAAAGAGTTTCATTAGACAGTAGTTTTAGGGCATTATTTATCATTTGGTAAGTGTCCCCAACAGAGTTTAACAAACCACTTTCTCCATGAGATACAACTTCAGGAATTCCACCAGATTTACTAGCAATAATTGGCACCCCGCAAGCCATGGCTTCTAGAGCTGATAAACCAAAACTTTCTTTGGAGGATGGTAACATAAAAAGATCAGAAATATTTAGAACTTCTTTAGTGGATTTTAAACTTCCTAAAAAGAAAATATTTTTACTAAAATTAGAATTTCTTGATATTTGTTCTAGTCTTGCTCTTTCAGGCCCGTCACCTACTAAAAGTAATTTCGCATCAATTTCTTTAGATATTCCTTCAAATGCAATAATTACATCTTCAATTCTTTTAACTTTTCTAAAGTTGGATACGTGACAAATTATTTTCTCACCATTAGGAGCAAATCTTTTTTTATAGTAATCGTTGTTATCTAATTTATAATCCTTAAGGCAAATAAAATTGGGTATAACTTCAATATTGTTTTTTATGTCAAATAACTCAAAGGTTTCTTCTTTGAGATTTTCAGAAACAGCAGTTACTATATTGGATTTATTTATAGAAAAATTAATTACTGGTTCAAAAGAAGGGTCTTTACCAACCAAAGTTATATCTGTTCCGTGAAGAGTAGTAACAAATGGAATTTCAACTCCTTGATCTTTTAATATTTGTTGTGCCATATATGCTGCAGAAGCATGAGGAACTGCATAATGGACATGAAGAAGGTCTAATTTTTCAAATTTAACAACATCTACAAGTTTGCTAGTTAGCACTTGTTCGTAGGGAGTGAATTTGAATAAAGGATAATCTGAAGTTCTAACCTCATGGTAAAAAATATTTTTTCTTAATTCTCCTAATCTTACAGGCTCGCTGTAGGTAATAAAATGTATTTCATGCCCTTTTTTAGACAATGCTTTACCAAGTTCTGTAGCAACAATACCACTTCCTCCAAAAGTAGGATACAATACAATCCCAATTCTCATCTATTATATTTTGTACCAAATATAACTTAATTGCTTTACTAGTAGATTTTGAATTACTTATATTAGCTATAAATTGATGAAATAACACAATCTATGAATAATTTAGAGAAAGATGTTTCCTTTAATAAAAACGAAGATCAAATAAAACTGATGATTTCAAACTTGAATCTTAAGTTGGATAAAATTTATTTAGGTGGTGGTAAAGAGAAAATTAACAAACAAAAATTAAAAGGTAAACTTGGAGCTAGAGAACGTATAGAATTATTACTGGACAAAGAATCGCCAAATATTGAAATTGGAGCATTAGCTGGATATCAAATGTATGAAGAGCACGGAGGCTGTCCAGCTGGTGGAGTAATCGTGGTAATGGGCTATGTTCATCAAAAATTATGTATAATAGTTGCAAATGACCCTACAGTTAAAGCTGGCGCATGGTTCCCAATTACTGGAAAGAAGAATTTAAGAGCTCAAGAAATTGCAATGGAAAACAGAATTCCAATAATCTATTTAGTGGATAGCGCAGGAGTTTATTTACCTCTCCAAGATGAAATTTTTCCTGATAAAGAACATTTTGGTAGAATTTTTAGAAACAATGCAAAGATGAGTGCTATGGGAGTTACTCAAATTGCTGCTGTCATGGGCAGCTGTGTTGCTGGTGGAGCTTACCTGCCAATTATGAGTGATGAGTCGTTAATAGTGGATAAAACAGGCACCATATTCTTAGCAGGTTCTTATCTAGTAAAAGCAGCAGTTGGAGAAATAATAGATAACGAAACTCTTGGAGGAGCAACTACCCATTCCGAAATTAGTGGAGTGGTAGATTATAAATCTCCTGATGATAAGACTTGCTTAAAAACTATTCGCGATTTATTAGATAAGATTTCAGATAAAAAAACATTAAAACTCAATAGATCCAATTCTCAAAAGCCCAAATTAAAAATGGAAGATTTTTATGGAACTTTTCCTGTCTTAAGATCCTCTAATTATAATGTTAAAAACATACTCAATTTTTTTATTGATAATGGAGATTTCACAGAGTATAAGGCAAATTATGGAAAAACTATTGTTTGTGGTTATGCAAGAATTGATGGTTGGTCAGTTGGAATTATTGCTAACCAAAGAAAAGTTGTTAAAACTAGTGAATCAGAAATGCAATTTGGTGGGGTTATTTACAGTGATAGCGCTAGTAAAGCATCTAGATTTATTATGAATTGTAACCAAAAGAAAATTCCCTTAGTGTTTTTTCAAGATGTTAGTGGATTTATGGTTGGAAGTAGATCTGAGCATGGAGGAATTATAAAAGATGGAGCAAAAATGGTTAATGCAATGGCTAATTCAGTAGTTCCAAAGTTTACAATTATAATGGGTAACTCCTATGGTGCTGGAAATTATGCTATGTGTGGAAAAGCTTATGACCCAAGATTGATAGTTGGTTGGCCAACCGCTGAAATCGGAGTTATGGGTGGGGAACAAGCGGCAAAAGTCTTACTTCAAATAGAATTATCTTCACTTAAATCAAAAGGAGAAAAAATTTCTAAAGAAAATGAAAAAGAATTATTTAGCACAATCAAGAAGAAGTATGATTCTCAAATCAAGCCTTACTATGCGGCATCTAGACTTTGGATGGATGCTATTATTGACCCAAAAGATACCAGAAAATGGATATCCTTAGGAATAGAGGCAGCTAATAATAATCCAATAATAAAAGATTATAAAACAGGAGTTCTCCAGACTTAATTAGAGTAAATTACTCCAGCAATCTTCTTAAAATTTTACCAACATTTGACTTTGGAAGTTCGTCTCTAAAACTTATGCTTTTAGGAACTTTATAATTGGTTAATTTAGTCCTGCAAAACTCTATTAACTCTTCTTCAGTTAATGAAGGATCTTTTTTGACAATAAAAGCTCTAACAAATTCGCTACCATCTTCGTTCTTTTCACCTCTAACACCTACTTCAAGAACTTTAGGGTTTTCAGAGATTGCTTTCTCAACATCGTTTGGATATACGTTAAACCCTGAAATAAGAATCATTTCTTTTTTTCTGTCGACAATTCTAAAAAAACCTTCTTCGTCCATAGTCCCGACGTCTCCTGTGAGAAAATATTCTCCATGCATACATTTTGAAGTTTCTTCGGGCTTATTCCAATAACCTTTCATGACCTGAGGTCCTTTAATTGCTATTTCGCCTGGTTCTCCCACTTTGACTTCTTTAAAATCGTCATCTAGGATTTTTATATCCGTGTTTGGAAGTGGTAACCCTATAGACCCAGTTTTATGTTTACCATTCCATGGATTAATTGTTGCAGCTGGACTTGTCTCAGATAATCCATAAGCTTCTAAAAGAGCCGATCCAGTTAGTTTTTCCCATTGTTCTGCTACTATATCTTGAACAGCCATACCTCCTCCAAGGGCTAATTTAAGTTTCTCAAAGTTTAAATTCTTAAATACATCTTGATTCATTAACCCTATAAATAGTGTATTAACACCTGTAATGACAGTAAATGGGTTCTTTTTTAAATCAGCACAAAACTTAGGCATATCTCTGGGATTTGTTATAAGGATGTTTTTTGATCCATACCTGAAAAAACTAAGACAATTAGCTGTTAGAGCAAAAATGTGGTAGAGAGGAAGTGCGGTAATTACAACTTCTTCACCATGATTAACATTTTCACCTATCCAGGCTTCTACTTGGGAGACATTTGCACAAATATTTCTATGAGTTAACTCGGCTCCTTTGGATAGTCCTGTAGTTCCACCAGTATATTGTAAGAAAGCTGTATCAGTATTTTTGATTTCAATATGATCTCCTTTTTTTTCTCTGTTATCATTAAGAATATTTTTTAGATTAATACTTCCTGGAATTGAAAATTCAGGAACCATTTTTTTAACATTTCTAATGACAAAATTCGTTAACCTTCCCTTAAATCCTCCTAATAAATCACCTATTGTAGTAATTATTACAGTTTCTATATCAGTTTTCGAAATAATTTTCTCCAAATTGTGTGCAAAATTCTCCAAAATAATAACTGCTTTTGCTCCAGAATCCTTGTATTGGTGTAACATTTCATCTGAAGTGTAAAGCGGATTTGTATTAACAATTACTAATCCAGCTTTTAAACAAGCAAAAATTGCCAATGGATACTGTAATAAATTGGGCATTTGTAAAACAATTTTATCCCCTTTTTTTAGACTAGTATTATTTTGAAAATAATATATTAAAGAATTAACGTGATTATCAAGCTCATTAAAAGTTAGTTCAACATCCATGTTTTTATAAGCAACTTTGTCTCGAAAATTTCTAATAGATTGATCATATATTTCTACGATATTTTCATAATTTATTTCAGTAGAATGGGAAACAAAATCTGGGTAACTTTCAANCCATGGAAATTTGCTCATTTTAATATAATTTTAATTTAATAATTTAAAGATTTTAATAAANATGTACTTAATACACTTTTATAAATATAGTAGTTATCAGTTGAATTTCAAATTTTTATTTTTATAAANNNTTTTTTTTNAACTATATTTTCTTCTAATNTTTTTATTTTTATTTCGTTATTTTACAACCTATTCTTTTTTTTGGAGTATAATACATATCATGTCAAATCTTANTGCAATAAAAAATAATTTTCNGAAATATCATTTATTTTTTGCCTTGTGCTCAATNTTATGCAGCATAGGTCTATTTGCGCAAGACCCTATATTTACTCAGTTTTATTCAAATCCNGTATATTTAAANCCTGCCTTTTCAGGGACCCACCACTGTCCAAGAATAGTTTCTAATTATAGAAATCAGTGGCCAAATTTTTCAGGAGATTTTATTACTACCTCAATTACTTATGANCAATATGTAGATGCTTTAAAAGGTGGATTTGGCATNATTCTTTTGAGTGATCAAATTGCTAAAACTTTAAATTCTAACGAAATAAGTTTNTCTTANTCATACCACCAACATATTTCAAGAAAGTTTACCCTNAATTTTGCTCTTCANGCATCTTACATCCAAAAATCTGTAAATCGTTCTAATTTAACTTTTGGAGATATGATACATCCTAGAAGAGGATTTGTCTTTTCTACAGCTGATGTTATAACTGCTGTNCCAGTAAATTTATTTGATTTTTCAGCAGGTATTTTNGGATATTCTGATAGATTTTATTTTGGATTTGCCACACATCATTTATCTGAACCAAAAATTTCCTTGATGGCAGGTTCTTCTTCNGAATCGTTTCTTAGTAGAAGGTACACTGCTCATATGGGTACTGAAATTAATTTAGGTTCTAAGTCTGTTTACTCTGAAGAAAAAAAGACACTTTCACCAAGTGTTTTATTTGCTAAGCAAGGAGATTTTCAGCAATTAAATGTTGGNTTGTATTATAAAAAAGGAAATTATGTTGTTGGTGCTTGGTACAGAAACGTTGATTCTTTTATTGTAACTCTAGGAATAGATACCAAAATATTAAGAATGGGATANAGTTATGATTTGACTACTTCCCAAGTTGGCATTTACTCTGGAGGTTCTCATGAAATATCTTTAGCTTTGAAATTATATTGTGCTCCTAAGAAAAAGAAATTTAGAACAATGTCTTGTCCAGCATTTTAATCAATCTTTCCATCTTTAATAGTTATTTTTTTATCNGCTAAATTTGCTAATATATTATTGTGAGTAACAATGATGAATGTCTGTTGATTTAATTCTCTAAGTTTAAAGAAAAGTTCNTGTAAACTTTCTGCAGTTTTTGAATCTAAATTTCCACTAGGTTCATCTGCTAAAACTATCTNTGGGTTATTCATCAAGGCTCTAGCTACGCTAATTCTCTGTTGTTCACCTCCTGAAAGTTCAGATGGCTTATGGTTAAACCTATCACTTAAGCCCATTAAATCTATTAAGTATTTTGCTCTTTCATTTGCTGACTTTTTGGATGATTTAGCAATATAAGCAGGTATACAAACATTTTCTAAAGCGGTAAATTCAGGGAGTAAATGATGGGATTGAAAAACAAATCCTATATTTTCATTTCTAAACTNTGANAGCTCATTTTCATTTAACTGAAATACGTCTTTGTCTTTAAATAAAACTCTGCCACTTGTTGGTTTTTCAAGAGTTCCAAGAATTTGGAGAAGTGTTGTTTTTCCTGCACCACTTTTACCAACAACAGAAAGAATNTCTCCTTCATTTATAGAAATGTCAATTCCATTTAGAATGTTTATTTCATTTATACTTTTATGAATTTTTAATCCCTTTATCATACTATAAAAGTAATGAGATTAAACTTATATTTAAATAAAATTACATTTCATTGTAATATTTTTCTTTTTAGAATCTAATCATTACAACAAATTTTTACATTTACTAAAAATAACTACAGTAATATGAATTTACATGAATATCAGGGTAAAAATATTTTAAAAAGTTTTGGAGTCTCTGTTCAAGAAGGTAAAGTTGCACATAGCGTAAACGAAGCAATGGATGCTGCTAAAGAATTAANTATTGAAACTGGTACCAAATGGTTTGTTGTGAAAGCTCAAATTCATGCAGGCGGAAGAGGCAAGGGNAAGGTGATTGAAACAGGAAGAAATGGAGTAGTTATTGCTAAAGGTTTGGATGAACTTGAAGACAAAGTGAATGGAATTTTAGGCGGTCATTTGGTTACTGCTCAGACATCTGATAAAGGNAAAAAAGTTAACAAAGTTCTTATTGCTGAAGATACATATGCTCCAGATTTTGACAAAACCTCAGAATTTTATATGTCTGTTTTATTAAATAGAGAAACTGGTAGAAATATAATTATGTATTCAACNGAAGGGGGAATGAATATTGAAGAAGTTGCTGAAAAAACACCTCACTTAATATTTAAAGAGGAAATTGATCCTAAAGTAGGTATTACTGGTTTTCAATGTAGGAAAATTGCTTTTAATCTCGGATTAAGTGGTAAATCACTAAAAGAAATGGTAAAATTTGTCCATTCTTTGTATTCAGCTTATTTAGGTTGTGATGCCTCTTTATTTGAAATTAATCCAGTTCTTAGAACTTGTGATGATAGAATTTTAGCTGTTGATGCTAAAGTTAGTTTAGATGATAACTCTTTATTTAGACATAAAGATTATGCACAATTAAGAGATTTATCNGAGGAGGATCCAACAGATGTTGAGGCGGATAAGGCAGGNTTAAACTATGTAAATTTGGATGGAAATATTGGCTGTATGGTAAACGGAGCTGGTCTAGCAATGGCTACTATGGATATTATAAAACAAAGTGGTGGAGAACCTGCTAATTTTTTAGATGTTGGAGGAACTGCAGATGCTGATAGAGTAGAAAAAGCATTTAANATTATTCTTAAGGATACTAAGGTAAAAGGAATATTGGTGAATATATTTGGAGGTATTGTTAGATGTGATAGAGTAGCNAATGGGGTAGTGCAGGCGTATAAAAGTATTGGAAATATCCCTGTTCCTATAATTGTTAGACTTCAAGGTACAAATGCTTTAGAAGCAAAAGAAATAATTGATAATTCTGGNTTAAATGTACATTCTGCTATAACTCTTAAAGAAGCCGCTGAAAAAGTAAAAGATTTAGTAGGCTAGTATTCGTAAATTGTAAGACCACTCCTTAATTTTGGTTCTATCCAGGTGCTCTTTGGAGGCATATTCTCTCCAATATCTGCTAGAGATGTTATTTCTTCAATTTTATGTGGGAATAGTTCAATTCCTATGCTTTGGTTGTTTTGATCTACTTTTTTGGATAATATATGGATTGGTTGGTTTCCTTTGATATATTCAATATTGGTGTTTGAACTTAAGTTTTTAAGATTTAATATTCTTTTTAATATTAAATCTGATACGATTTGGCTATTTAAATTACTTTTTAGATCCTTTTTAAGNACTTCAGTTTTCACTTCAAGTAAATACCAGCCATTTTCTATGTATAGGGAGACTTCACTTTTTGATGAGGGAGATTCATGTTTTTTTAATTTTTTAATTTTAAAATAACTTTTCAAATTATTAATTAATTCACTTTTACTAAGCGTTCCAATANNTTTTACTATTCTATTAAATTCAAATATTTTTAAATCATTTTGATTTATAAAAAGAGATAGAAAATAATTTCCTTTTTCGTGTTTCGGATTAGATTTTTGAAATAATGAAGAAGAAGCTATCCTATGATGACCATCAGCAATATAAATATTATTAAGTTTTTCAAATTCGTTAATNATTTCGTTAATTTTCTTACTCTCATCAATTAACCATAGTTCATGATTCTTTTTATCTGTTGTTGNAAATTCATACTCAGGTCTNTTGGAAGTCTTAGATAGAATGATTTCATTGATTTTATTCGATGGCTGGTAAGCCAGAAGTACTGGTTCTGCATGAAAATTACATGTATCAAGATATTTTTTGAATACTTTTTTTCTTTTATCAATAATGTNTTCGTGTCTTTTAATTTTATTTTCTTGATAATCTTTTACTGAAGCTCCTGCGATNATNCCTTTAAAAANNCCATAGTTGGTAGTTTGTCTATATAAATAAAAAATAGGTTTTTCATCTTTTATTAAAAACTTCTTTTTTTTGAATTCTTCGTACTTATTTTTGATTAGTTCAAATCTTTCAGTGCTATTTGGTTTGGATNTATTGCTTTGGTTAAATTCTGGATTTATTACATGCAAAAANGAATACGGATTGCTTTCTAATTTTGACTTAAGTTGTGTTTTTTGATAGGTGTAAAATGGTCTTGANCAAATNAGGTGGGCTTTGTTTCTAACAGGTCTAACAGCTTTAAAAGGGNTGATTTTNGCCAAATTATTTTTTGTAAAAGTTAATAATTTTTTCTGCCAATTCTTCTCCTATTCTGTCTTGAGCCTCTAAAGTAGCAGCTCCTATGTGTGGTGTAAGCGATATTTTTTCATTATTTAAAAGTTCTTTTGATGGTTTTGGTTCGCCAACAAAAACATCTAGAGCCGCGAAACTAACTTTATTAGACTTTAGAGCATTAATTAATGCTTGTTCATCAATCACACCGCCTCTAGCAGCATTAACTATTCTTACTCCATCTTTCATTTTTTCAAATTCATTACTTCCAATAATTGCATTTCCATCCTTTTGCATGGGAACATGTAATGAAATAAAATCTGAATTACTTAATAGCTCTTCCATNGATGTAGCATCTATTGTAACNTCTATTTTTTGCCCAGCAATATCNATTTCAATTGATGCTTTTTCNATTAATGGATCATAAGCCAAAATATTCATTCCAGCACCTAAAGCATACTTAGCCGTATTTTGACCAATTCTTCCAAAGCCAATAATTCCTAGAGTTTTGCCTCTTAACTCAATTCCTTTGGCATATTTTTTTTTTAAAACTTTAAAATCATTTTCTCCATTTTCTGGCATGTTTCTATTGGACTCAAATACAGATCTTGAAATGCTAAATAGGTGAGCCATTACCAATTCTGCAACAGATTGGGAGGAAGCTGCTGGGGTATTTATTACTAGTAAGCCTTTCTCTTTGGCATATTTAACATTAATATTATCCATNCCAACTCCACCTCTTCCAATAATTTTAATAGAAGGACAATTATTAATTATATCATTTCTAATTTCAGTNGCACTTCTAACTAAAATTACCTCAATTTTATTTTTATTAATGTAATTCACTAAATCAGACTGATTTACATGTTCTGTTTCAACATTAAAACCNGCATTTTCTAATTGGTCAATTCCAGATTTTGAAATACCNTCGTTTGCTAAAATTTTCATAATTATCCTTTNTTNTTTTCTAATTCTTTCATAATATCTACCAATATACTTACACTTTCGAAAGGCATTGCATTGTACATGGAAGCTCTAAAACCACCCACAGATCTGTGGCCTTTAAGACCATTGATATTGGCTTCTAATAACATTTTACTAAATGTTTCATTTAATGCCTCGTTGGTTAGTGTGAAAGTNACATTCATAGAGCTTCTGTCTTCTTTATTAGCTGTTCCAAGGAATAAAGAACTATTATCTATTTGATTGTAGATAAGTTCTGATTTTTTTTCATTTTGTTCCTCAATGTAAGATAACCCACCAATTCTCTTTAACCACCTAAGATTAAGCATTGATGCATAAATAGAAAATACTGGTGGTGTGTTAAACATGGAGTCTTTATCGCTATGTGTTTTTAAATCTAACATAGTTGGAATTGGCACGCTACTTTTACCTAATATTTCTTTTTTACATATGTAGAGAGTAGTTCCTGCAGGTCCCATATTTTTTTGAGCACCAGCATAAATTAAGTCAAAATCTTCAATNTTTANTTTTCTTGAAAATACGTCAGATGACATATCNCAAGCAAGAGGAATTTCACCTTTGTAAAAGTTTTTAATCTGTGTGCCAAAAATGGTGTTGTTGGAGGTTACATGGAAATAATCAATATTATTTTCAAGNTAATAATTTTTTGGTATGTAATTAAAATTTTCGTCTTCAGAGGAAGCAATTGTAATTGAGTTACCCATAAAAGAAGCCTCTTTTGCTGCTTTTTTGGCCCATGCACCAGTCACTAAATATCCTCCAGTTTTGTNTGCNCCCATTAAGTTGTATGCTGTTGTTAGAAACCCTAAGCTAGCTCCACCTTGTAAAAATAACACTTCATAACTATCTGGAACATATAAAACTTCTCTAACTAGTTGTCTAGCTTCTTCCATTACATCTACAAAATCAGTACTTCGGTGAGAAATTTCAATTAGCGAAAGGCCAGACTTGTTAAAATTTAAAATACTTTCTGCAGATTTTTCAAAAACTTCATTCGGAAGAATACAAGGACCTGCACTAAAATTATGGACTTTTGACATATCAATTATTTAATTGGTAAAATTGTAAAATAAAATCTAGTGTTTTGTAGTGTTTAACCTTAATTTATTAACTTTTATTAATCTGTTATTAACAAATTAATTCTCAAGTTATTTGTTCGGGTCATTAAAAGGTCTTTTGAAAACTTTAAGAGATTTGGCATCAAAATCTCTTTTGAAATTCCAATTATTTTCATTCCATTGAAAAGCATCAAAACTTAGGTCTGTTANATACCAGTCTGCAAATTCTTTTAAATGGGGAGATGGAGGCATTAAGTGGTCAAAAATTAGGTAATCTTGTTTTCTTGCTTGTCTATGTTTTAAAGACATATATGATTGTTTACTATACTGAAAGATGACTCTTTTTTTAGTTTTACCATCTGGATATTTAAAAATAGGGATTCCAAATTGGATTTTATTTTTTCTGCTAATTGTCATGGATTCGATAANCTTTTTATTGGAAAACATATTATTTCCGTCCCATCCTAAAAGTGTATAGACTGTTTTATTTTTTCTTTCCTTAGGAATTATTGNGTAATATAATGCTCCAAACCAAGAATTTGCATCTAACGAAGCGTACTCAATTTCAGGAATTTTATTTTTAAAATCATTTAATTTCAGGATGGTAAGATTNTTCATTAATATCCAGCATTCGTAATATTGCATCTGGTTAGATAATTCAATATTCCAATTAAAAATCCTGAAATTTCCATCTGGAGATATTTCTGTACTCATAAATTTTGAAAGACTGTCCAGCGGATAATTGAAGATTTCACTATNGGATACAGCTTCTTCTAAAATATTTTTAAACTCCTCATTTAATTGCATTGCCTTATCATGGTTTTTCTCAAAATGAACACTTTCAAGCTTGCTAATTAGTTTCAGTTCATATTCTTGAACAGTTTGTGAGATAAAAGCACCAAAAACTAATAAAAAACAAAAACTAAATTTCCATTTTAACATAAAATAAATTTAATAAAAATGTAAGTACTAGGAAATGTGAAGACTATCCTTTTTATCNAATAAAGAACTTTTTTCTTCCACNAAATCTTCATCTGGAATACAACAATCAACCGGACAGACAGCAGCACATTGGGGTTCGTCATGAAATCCAACACATTCTGTGCATTTATCGGTGACAATAAAGTAAANGTCCATATCAACTGGTTCGTTTTCTTTGGTTGCATCAACTTGAACTCCAGAATTTTTTCCAGTGTAATTNCCTTTAAGGGAAGTGCCGTCAGAAAACTTCCATTCCGCACCACCTTCATAAATAGCAGTATTTGGACATTCTGGTTCACANGCACCACAGTTAATACATTCGTCTGTTATTTTAATTGCCATTTCATAATGGTTGTTAATTTTGTACAAATATAACATGTTAATGGCAAAACCTAAAAACGTTTATAAAAAAGCACCCTTAATACAATTGGGTAAATTTCTAAGGAGTTTTTTAGATTCTGACTCTTGGCAGGGTTTCNAGTCTGGATTAGACCAAAGAGAGTTTGATAATTTCAAATTATCTATAGAAAAAGCACAGTTAAACAATNCTTGGTTTTCTAGAAAAATGATTCGTTTATCTNTGGAATCTTGGGCCACAAATTTAAGCGAAGAAAATATAGATAAATGGATAAGTAAATACGAAATTCCAACTTCTATAAATAAAAATATTCTTATTATATGTGCTGGAAATTTGCCATTGGTAGGACTTCATGATATTGTATGTTGTATTNTACTAAACCTAAATACTCAGGTAAAGCTTTCTAAAAATGATAATATTCTCATTCCAGCAATTTTAAATNTTCTTTATTTATTTGATTNTGAACTTCAAGATAGAATTAAGATTTNCGACGAAAAGCCAGAAAATTATAACTCTGTAATTGCTACTGGAAGTAACAATAGCAACAGATATTTCGAATATTATTTTGGTAAATTCCCTCATATTTTTAGAAAAAATCGAACATCTGTTGCTGTTATTCATTCTCAAGTCACAGACCACGAATTAAAGAGTCTTTCCCATGACATGTTGCAGTACTATGGCCTAGGCTGTAGATCAGTTACAAAATTATATTTACCCAAAAANTTTAGTATCGACAGGATATATAATAGTGTTTATGATTACAAAAATTTAATAAATCACAATAAGTATATGAATAACTACGACTATAATAGATCCATTTATTTATTGGAAAAAAAGTTGTTTTTTGACAATGGATTTTTAATTTTAAAAGAAGACAAATCATTNTTTTCACCAATAAGTGTTGTAAANTTTGAATATTATTCAAGTTTNCAAACTTTAGAAAAAGAATTAAAAANTTTGTCAAATGAAATTCAGTGTAGGGTAGGAGAAGGAGGAATTTCATTAGGAACCGCCCAAAAACCAGAACTTTGGGATTATGCCGATGGTGTAGATACCATTGATTTTTTAACAAAAATTTAAAAGATTNTAAAGTTTTTTAATGTATTTTGTCTAATAAAATTTAATNNATGTCAACATTAACAAAAGAAATTCAAGATAGTATATCACCAAATAGAGCAGTTGAAATGCTTAAAGAGGGAAATCAAAGATTTTTAGAAAAGAATGAACAGGACAGAGATTTACATGTTCAAGTTAGCGAGACAAGTGATGGACAATTTCCATACGCTGTAGTTCTTAGTTGTATAGACTCCAGAGTTCCNGTAGAATTAGTNTTTGACCAAGGTGTAGGAGATATTTTTAGCGCAAGAGTAGCAGGAAACATCATCAATGAAGATATTTTAGGATCTATAGAATATGCTTGTGGAGTTGCTGGTTCAAAGGCTATTTTAGTTTTAGGACATACAAAATGTGGTGCTGTAACAGCTGCNTGTAAGGGTGTAGAGTTAGGTAATATCACTGCTTTATTAAGTAAAGTTAAACCAGCTATTACTAATGTTCAACAAAGAGATGGAGAAGTAGAAGTAGAAGAAGTTACTAAATCAAATGTGCATCAATCTATTAAAGAAATTAGAGAGAAGAGTTCAATTTTAGGAGATTTAGAGTCTGAAGGAAAGATTAAGATAGTTGGTGCAGTTTATCATGTTGAAGACGGGCGAGTTTCGTNCTTATAGTAATTTTTTGCTAAAATCAATACTTTATAAATTTTNTTGTTCCAGACTCTCTAACTTAAAATAAGAGATTTATTCAAGAAAAACGGATATTTCATNTTTTGAAATTTCAACATTGATATGTTCTTGAACAGTAGTNGAAAGTGTTAAGCCAACCCAATCTGCTTTTATAGGAAAGTTTCGGTGTCTTCTATCTACTAAAACAACTGTATTCATTTTCTTAATGTCTTGACTTAGTAAGAATGCTGCTGCATGCATTAAAGTTTTGCCTGAATTTAATACATCGTCAATTAGAATTATTTTTTTGTTGTTGAAAGAGGTTTCCGGATTTAAAACAACTTTACTTTTTAATGGTTGCTTTTTATTTATTTTCAGTTCTATTAGTTTTACTTGAAATATCAAGTTGCTTTTCTCAATTAAGACTTTTAATTTTTTAGCTAGTAAAAACCCGTTATNAGATATTCCAAAAATAAATAATTCTTTTTCGCTNTGGTACTCTTCAATGATTTGAAAAGCAATTCTTTCTAACTTTTTATTAACCTGNNCACCATTTAATATTAACGAACTTAATTTTCCCATTTACTAAAATCTTGCCACTAATTTAAGATTTAATCTTCTAGATGTTAAAAAACTAGGAATAGAATATTGTCTTCCANTAACATCTCTTATCCAAGTATAGTTGGTGGTGTTGGATATATCTAANAAATTAAAAACCTCAAATGCAATCCACATTGACTCAATACCATTTAAAATAGATTTCTCTTTAAATTTTGATTTATCTGTTTTATTNTTAATTAAATCTTTTGAAAATCCAATATCTACTCTTTTATAAAAACTAGATCTTAAGGTATCTGAAAATCTTTGATTTCCTGGTGGTCCGTAAGGTAGTCTGGAGCCAACTAAAACATTAATATTTACTTTCATTGTGCTCCACTTAACTTTATCTGTATCCCAATCGTTTGGCATTTGGTCTTGAAAAAACATAGAAAATGAAAGTCGTTGGTCTGTAGGCCTAGGAATTAATCCAGGTTCAAAACGCGTACTATCGGCAATATTTTGATCTATGGTATATCCAGGTATAATTATCTCACCCTCTTGATTAAAATATTCGTAGTAAAAGTCGTTTTTAATATCTTCTTTGGTTTGTAGCCAACTTATAGAAGCATAGGACTGAATACCCTCTACAAACTCTCCATTTATTTTTAAGTCTATTCCTCTAGCATATCCAGAAGCTAAATTATCACCATAGTAATTAACCCTAACGTTTTCAATTTCATATGGTATAATATCTTCTAAAAATTTATAATAAATTTCTGATCCGACTTTGAATTTTCTATCCCACATATTGAAAACTATATCTCCACCCGCAACTAAATGAATAGATTTTTGCGCTCTTATCATAGGATTGAGTTCTCCATTTAAATTTCTTGCAGCTCTATAAAAAGGAGGTTGGTAATAATAGCCAGTTGCCAATCTAAAAGTTATATTTTGTCTTGATATTTTTTGATTTTCAAATTTGTAAAAAGCAGGTCGCCATTTGAAATTTATTCTAGGAGAAAGTACTGTCTGGTTGTTATAAGACCAGTAATTTGCTCTAAGACCAACAGTAGCTGTAAAATAATCTTGACTTGAAAATATTGTATCGATACTACTATTACTATCTTCCCTATAGATTAAATGAATATTTTTTTCTCTATTGAATTTAAATCTATGTTGCACATATCCTGTGACCCTTGAAGATTCAATTTCATTATTTGCTTTGATAAATTTACTTAAATGAAGTTCCTGGTAAGGAATATTAGAAGAATCTTGGTATCCAATACTATCCGCTTCTCTTGGAGTGTTAAACCTTGCAGAATCAAGGTAGTTCCATTCTTTTATTGTATTTCTAACTTGTTCACTTTGGACTTTTATTCCCCAAGATGTTTTTTGATTTCCTTGGTTGAAATCTCCTTTATGATAGAAGTTGATAACATTGGCTCTAATTTGATTCCTAGCGTGGTTTAGAAATGCACCAACTCCTCTGTTGTATGCTATATCTCCATATTGATCACTTCCCAAATCTCTCTCTAACTCATCAAGTCTATATTCACCTAGTAAATCAAAATATTCTGTTTCGTCTGTATTAAATGTTGAAATAAAATAGTTTAAAGATAAATTCTCTGATTTTTGATGCTTAAGAGCTACTGCTCCCATATAGGTTTTATATTGAGTATTCTCTTGTCCTTCATAATAGACGGTAAATCTTAAAGCTTCATTAATGTTTCCAAAATTCGTTTGTCTATTTTCTGGCTTCACCGAAAAAAGATTATTTGCAGTTGTTCCAAAAACAGAAAGTTTTAATTTTTCATTGATATTAAAATTAACTAGTCCTTGAACATCCATAAATCTTGGTTGGTATTCCCCTTTGGTATCTAAAGCTCCTAAAAGATACGCGTTGGTTCTGTATCTAAATCCTATATTATAGTTCACCAGAGAACTTGGTCTGTCTCCAAATTGAANTTGGGTGCCTAGAAGACTCGTAGATAGATTAGCTTCAAAAGCTAATGGTTCTTTGTATGAAATATCTAATACGCTTGAAAGCTTATCTCCATATTTCGCATCAAAACCACCTGCGGAAAAAGTTATATTTTCTACCATAGATGGATTTATAAAACTTAGTCCTTCTTGTTGTCCTGATCTAGCTAAAAAAGGTCGATATACTTCTATCCCATTTACGTAAATTAGATTTTCATCGAAATTTCCACCTCTTACACTAAAACCACTAGAGAGTTCATTGTTCTGTCTTACCCCAAATCCAACAGATGAAAGTAAGCCTTCNATGTTACCACTCGGTAATGCAATATTAGATGCATTGATGGTAGGTAGTATTTCTGTTGGAGAACTACCAGGATCTTTGTATTCAACATCTAAAGTTTTTAAAACTTTATTTTTCATTTTAATATTTAGAGTTNAATTNTTCTCAGGGTTTATGGTTTTAGTTATTTTTTTGAAATTTACATGGGTTATTTCAATGGTTGTTTTAAAATTACTCAATGAAAGATAGAATAAACCATCTTNATCAGATACTGCCCCAGTAGNTTCCACTATCTCATTAGTAAATGCTTTAATATTTGCATTGCCGATAGGGTTTCCATTAATGTCTCTGATATTNCCTTTAAGAACAATTTTTTCTTGTCCAATAACTATTATTGAAATTAATAGACCAAAAAATAATAAATTATATTTTTTTAAAAGATTCATTTCTTGTTTTTAAAATCTCCTCTTTTCCATGCNTGAATAAATTGTGCCCACGCAATGGGNTTCAATAAACTTATTGGTGCATACTGACCAGCATAATANAGCTTGTTTTGAATTTGCTGTTGTTGCCATTTGAAATTAAGTGCTCCATCCATNGGTGTAAACTGCATTCTTTCATTAAGTTTTTCTCTTTCAAGATTATTCATAGCTCTTTTATAATCGTCGTTGGGTATCTCGGTTTCAACAAATGCTTTTGCAAATTGTTCCTTCGAAGGCCAGGGATATATAACGANTGTATTAAGCATAATAGTATCTTGGTACATTANATGAATTAATGAGTATTTATTTGTAGTAAGAGTATCNGGGATAGAAAAGCTAGATTTTTTATAGCCTATACTACTAAATATTATTGTATCTCCCTTTTTAGCTACAAAAGAAAAATATCCAAAATAATCTGAAATAGTACCACGTTTTGTATGGTNGTCTATTATGCTACAATAAGGTACGGGCTGTAAACTATCTTCTGCAATAACAACACCGCTGAATTGTATATAATCTTCATCGTTTTGGGCTAACAAATTAATTATTAAGCCAAAGAAAAAAAGATTTAATAGGGATATTTTTAAAACTATTTTAATTTTTTAAGTGTTAAATTTTTTAAATACTAAAAATTAAAATTCCCGTAATTATTCCAGCTNAAATAGTGAGAATATTTTTAATTTTTCCTTTTGAGTTATGATGGTCTTCAAATATTAATAAAGTAGTGATATGCAGGAGCATTCCACAAGAAATAGCTAATAAGTTCAAAGAAAACCCTTTAAAAAAATCAATATTAACTATAAGCTCTCCAANAATNCCACCCATGGGACTGGATACTGCAAATAAGAAAAGAAAAACAAACTTTTTTAAATAACTTGAATTTAAACTATTCAAAAAAATAATCAATACTGCAGCAANTGGTAATTTGTGAATAAGAATTGTTGAAAGATATATGCAAGAAAATGAGCTATTAATATTGGTAATTGTATGCTGGTGAAAAGAGGATTCAAATGTTTTAATTGGCATTCCTTCAATGAACGAATGAATCGCNAGACCAATGAAAATAACGATTAATTCTTTGTTAGAAATTTCTCCATGAAGNTGCACATGNCCATGTTCAATTCCTTTGGAAAGAAGTTCAAGAAGAATTTGAATTATAAACCCCGCCAACAAGTAATAGCCAAGTTNATGATTGTGAGATGAAAATAATTCTGGTAAAACATGAGTGCATAAAAGTGTCAAAACCAAAGCCACACTAAAAGAAATTATTACTGGCTTAAATTTTTCAATTTTTTTATAAAGAAGTTCTGTTAAAACCCCAGCTATNAAAACACTAAAAAATAAAATTGNTATCATTAACTAATTTTTTNGGCACATAAAATTAATCTACTGCTATTTGGATCGTATGGATTCATTTGATAATCCCCATAACAAGATATAATTTCAAATCCTGAAATTTTAAACATTTTTTTAAAATCTTCAATNTTGAAAAGTTGTACTTTTTCCTTAAAATTATACGTAGCTTCTCCATCATTAATTTCAATTTTTTTAACTACATAATCGTTAATTATCTCTTTGTGGATGTTAAACTTAATCCCACTTATATTTTTCGTTTCTTTNAATCCGTTAATGGTCCTTTTTATTTGTTCTGAATTTAAAAAATCAATAAAAANTAATCCATTTTTCTTAAGGTGATGGTAACAAGATTTTAAGACTTTTATATTGTCTTCATTTTTTTTAAAATAGCCAAAGCTTGTAAAAAGATTAAATATGTATTCATATTTAGTATTTGTGTCAAAATTTCTCATGTCGGAAATGAAAAATTTTAGATTTTCTTTCTTATTCTCATTAGCTAGTGAAATATTTTCCGAAGAAATATCTATCCCATGTACTAATTTAAAATGATTACTTAAACTTATTGAATGTCTTCCATTTCCACATCCAAGATCTAAAACTGAATTATTGGATTTTAAAGATAAGGTAGAAATAATAGTTTTAATAAAATCANTTGCCTCATTTTTATTTCTTGATTNATANAGTANNTGNTANTACNTGGAATTAAACCAATTNATAAACCAATCNTCTCTGTTANTCATTNCACTCTCTNATTACAAAATGTAAATCTAACATATAATTTATTTTCAAAAGCTTTTTTTGGCTATACATTCAACAATTTATTATATTTGNCTTNAGAATATGGCTACAACAACATTTGATTTATATAATTTAATGGAACGAGATAAAGTTCTATTGGCTTTTAAGGGNACAATTACGTCTGATTTGTTGTCCTCAGTATTTCAAATTATGGAATCTAAAATGGATGATTTAAATGATTCTCCAGCCACTAAAAAGAAGGTTTTTAATGTTCTNGTTGAATGCCTCCAAAATTTATACCATCACATAGATGATTTTGATAATGAAAATGCAATATATGAAAGTTCAAAAGGAGATAAAAAATCAGCTATATTTAGTATAAGNAGACATGAAGACCATTACAATATCGTTACTGGAAATTTCATTTATCCTAAAAATGTTGCTGAAATCACTTCTAAAATCACATATATTAATTCTCTTGACAGAGNCCAACTTAAATCATATTACAAAGAAATTTTAGGAAATGGNAAATTAAGTAAAAAAGGTGGCGGTGGATTAGGATTAATTGACATAGCTAAAAAATCTAGAAATAAACTAGGTTATAGTTTCAAAGAAATAGATAAGGANTATTCTTTCTTTACGTTAATAGTTAAAATTTTAAAAAAATAGATATGGAAGATTTAAAACACGAAGGTTCTGCAAAAACACCTGTAGTAGAGTTCAATTCTAATGGTGAATTATTACTCAAAGGCAGATCAATTCCAGAAAACTCAATTGAATTTTACAAACCGCTAATTGAATGGTTAGAATCTTATTCTGAATCTCCAAATAGTACAACAGTATTAAGTGTTCAGCTAGAATACTTTAATACTAGTTCATCAAAATGTATTTTGGATGTNTTTAAAAAACTAGAATCAGTTTCGGGAAGTGAAATAACTGTTAAATGGCATTATGAAGAAGATGATGAAGATATGTTAGAGGCGGGNGAAGATTATGAGGCTATTATTGATCTACCTTTTGAGATGATTGAAGTAGAGGAGATATAATATTTAAAATTATTTAATATTAAAGCTGTCTCTTTGGGCAGCTTTTTTTTTATCCTATGAAAAAAACCATAATTACAATAGATGGTCATTCTGGTTGTGGAAAGAGTACTTTGGCTAAGTTACTTGCCAAAGAATTAAATTTTCTTTACATTGATACTGGTGCTATGTATAGAGCAATTTCTTTATTTTTTTTAGAATCNAACCAAATTCTTAAAAATGGAAAATTAAGTTCAGNTTTTAAAAACACACTAGANTCGGTGAATATTAACTTTTCAAAACCAAACAAAAAAGGAGAAAGTTGGGTAAGATTAAATGGGGAAATAGTTGAGGATAAAATAAGGAATATAGAAATTTCTAATTTGGTTAGCGAGATAAGTAAAAANGCTTTAGTTAGGAAAAAAATGGTTTTAATACAACAATCTTATTCATCTATAGNAGATCTTATAATGGACGGNAGAGATATTGGTTCTGTAGTTTTTCCTAANGCAGACATTAAATTCTGGGTTACTGCATCAGCAGAAAAAAGAGCACACAGAAGATGGTTAGAGTACAAGCAAAAAGGTAAAAATATTTCCATTCAGGAGGTTACTCGAAACATTAACTTTAGGGATGAAAATGATCAAAACAGAACTGTTAGTCCATTAATTAAACCTCTAAATTCAATAATTATTGATAGNACTGATATGAATATAGAAGAGACATTTAATTTTGCTTTAAACCATATTCAAAACCANCTCAAAAAATAAATTGGAAAGAATCTTATTTGAAATAGCTTATAATGGAGCTAATTACCATGGTTGGCAAAAGCAAGACAANGCCTCAACAATTCAAGAAACAATTGAAAAAAACTTATCTTTTTTACTTAAATCTAATATCAATATTTTCGGATGTNGTAGAACAGACACTGGTGTTCATGCAGAACAGTATTTTTTTCATGTAGATATTTCNAAAGAAAAAGATTTTGACTNGATTTTAAACAGGCTAAATCTTATGCTTCCATCAGATATTTTAATCAAAAATTACGAAATCAAAAGTCCTGATTTTCATGCGAGATTTAATGCTCTAAGCAGAACTTATGAATACAGAATATCTCAAAAAAAAGAACCTTTTTTAAATACTATCTTTAGTCATATAAGCCATAATATAGACATTGATTTAATGAATGAGTCGTGTAAAAAATTGATAGGTTTTAATGACTTCAGATCTTTTAGTAAAGTAAGTAATGATGTAACTAATTTTAATTGTCATATTTATCAAGCATTCTGGAAACAAAAAAACCACAAGATTGTTTTTACAATTAAAGCGAATAGATTTTTAAGAAATATGGTTCGCGCTATTGTGGGAACTATGTTACTTGTTGGTAGAAATAAAATTTCTTTAGAAGATTTTTCAGATATTATTGTATCTAAAAACAGGTCTTTTGCTGGTCCTTCTGTAAAAGCCAAAGGATTATTTTTAACTAAAGTTGATTACAATAGTAATGCGTAATAACCCTAAAAAAAATTGGGATTCTAAATTGTTTAGAAGAATTATAGGAGTTTCAAAACCTCATATTCATTTATTAATTTATGGTCTGCTTTTAACTTTTACTCTTGCTTTTCTTTCCCCATTGAGACCCTATATTATTGGTAAGTTGGTTGGAGAATATGTGAGATTATCCGACGAAGAATATTTGTTTTATGGAGCAATACTGGTAGTAGTAATTCTAATTGTAGAATCTTTAATGTTAATAGCTGTTTCTTATCTATCCAGTGACCTTGGCCAAAGAGTAGTTAAGGACCTAAGAGATCAGTTATTTAAACACATTACCAAACTTAAACTAAGATATTTTGATAAAAAACCTATAGGAATGTTGGTTACTAGATCGGTCAGTGATATGGAAACAATTGCTGAAATATTTTCGCAAGGGATTTTAGTGATAGCTGGTGATTTACTCAAATTGACTGGTGTACTTTGTTTTATGTTTTATATCAATTGGAAACTAACTTTAATTGTCCTAATTCCAATTCCAATTCTTCTTATAAGTACTAGGGTTTTTAAGAATGCAATTAAAACTTCTTTTCAGCAGGTCAGAAAGCAAATTTCCGTACTTAATTCTTTTGTTCAGGAGCATATTACAGGGATGAATATTGTACAAATATTCAGCAGGGAAGGGGTAGAGGCTCAAAAATTTAGCAAGATAAATTCTGCACATAAAAAAGCCCATATAAAAGGTATTATGGCCTATTCAATATTTTTCCCAGTAGTAGAAATATTAAGTGCAACTTCCATTGCATTAT
Organism: Crocinitomicaceae bacterium; assembly: GCA_002713405.1. Lineage (GTDB taxonomy): Bacteria > Bacteroidota > Bacteroidia > Flavobacteriales_D > Parvicellaceae > MED-G20. Next base: position 36,977 of record PAST01000002.1, read on the forward strand.
TGGTTTTATTTTGCATTTGGTCTATTTCTTATGGTGGAGTAGATTACGGTACTGTTACTACAGAGATGATGTCATTTGTCCTATATGTTAGTATGCTTTTTAGACCAATTAGAATGTTAGCAGATAGGTTTAACACTCTGCAAATGGGAATGGTAAGTTCTGAAAGAGTTTTTGAGCTTTTAGATAATAAAGAATATATTTTTCAAAATGATCATTTACAACCTAAAAGTTTCAATGGTAATATAAGATTTAATAATGTTCATTTTTCTTACGACGACAAAACATGTGTATTTAAGGGTTTAACTTTTGAGGTTAATGCAGGAGAAACAGTTGCTATTGTTGGTCCAACAGGGGCCGGTAAAACCTCCTTAATAAATTTAATTTCTAGATATTATGAATTTCAAAAAGGAAGTATCCTATTGGACAATTTTAATATTCGAAATTTAGATTTAGAAGTTCTAAGATCTAAAATTGCAGTTGTCTTGCAAGATGTTTTTCTTTACAATACATCAATTTTAGAAAATATTACTATTGGAAATAAAAATATTTCAAGGGAGGAAGTAATACAATCTGCTAAAAAAGTTGGAGTTCATGACTTTATTATGCAGTTACCAAAAGGTTACGATTTTGAAGTCAAAGAAAGAGGAGGGCTTTTATCATCCGGTCAAAGACAGATAATATCTTTTTTAAGAGCCTATATTTATCAACCTCAACTACTTATTTTAGATGAGGCGACATCCTCTGTAGATTCCTTATCTGAAGAATTTATTCAGAATGCAACAGAAGAAATTACAAAGTTTAGAACTTCAATAATAATCGCCCATAGATTATCTACTATTCAAAATGCTGATTGTATTTTTGTAATGGACCAAGGGCAAATTGTAGAACAGGGCAAACATAGAGAGCTTTTGAAGAAAAAAGGCAAATATTTTGAACTTTATAAAAACCAGTTTATTCATCAGAATAGGGATGTAATTTAAATTTAGATGTATTCTTTAAGATGATCTTTGGTAGGAGATAATACTTTACTTTTGACAAAGCTTTCTGGACTGCCTTCAAAAACTAAATTTCCTCCTTTATCGCCTCCTTCAGGACCCAAATCTACTATCCAATCTGCAGATTTAATGATGTCCATATGGTGTTCAATAATTACAACATGGTGTCCCATCTCTACCAAATCTTGAAATGCTTTTATTAGTTTTTTAACATCATGAAAATGCAATCCAGTAGTTGGTTCATCAAAAATAAAAAGCTTTTTCTGTTTTGATTTATTATGGCTTAGGAAGGAAGCTAATTTTATCCTTTGTGCTTCGCCACCACTTAGAGTATTGGAAGCTTGTCCTAGTTGTACATATTCAAGTCCGACTTCGTAAAGAGCAAATATTTTGGCTTTAATCTTTTTACATAGGGTATTATCATCATTAAAAAAATCAAGACTTTCTTCAACCGTCATTTCTAATACTTGAGAAATATTTTTTCCTTTAAATTTAACTTCTAGAACTTCTTCTTTGAACCTTTTACCATCACACTCATCGCATTTCAAATGAACATCTGCCATGAATTGCATAGAGATTGTTAATTGTCCTTCACCTTGACACTTTTCACATCTTCCACCATCGACATTAAAACTAAAATAACCTGGTTTAAAACCTCTTGCTTTGGCATGCCTTTCATTTGCGAAAAGTTGTCTTATATCGTCATAGCCTTTGGTATAGGTTATAGGGTTTGATCTTGAGCTCTTTCCTATAGGATTTTGATTTATATACTCCACTCCACTTACTAAATCAAAATTCATTTTTATACCATTACAGTGGCTTGCTTTGACCAATCCAGTCAAGAAAAATCTTTCTAAAAAAGTATGAAGTATTTTTCCAATTAAGGTAGATTTACCACTTCCACTAACGCCAGTTACAACACAAATTTGATTTAATGGTATTTTAACTGTTATATTTTGTAGATTGTGCAAATAGGCCTGTTCTATAATTATAAAATCTTTTGGTTTTCTTCTTACTTTTGGAACTTCTATCTTATATTGACCAGTAAGATATTTCGCTGTTAAACTATTACTAGCTTTTACTAATTCGCTATGATTTCCCTTAAAAACTACTTCTCCACCGTGTCTTCCTGCATAAGGTCCAATATCAATAATCATATCTGCAGATTTCATCATTTCTTCATCATGTTCAACAACAATGACAGAATTTCCAACATCTCTTAATTTTTTTAGAACTTCAATTAATCTAAGACTATCTCTTGGATGTAATCCAATAGATGGTTCATCTAAAATATACATAGAACCAACCAAAGAGCTTCCAATTGAAGTTGCTAGATTTATTCTTTGAGATTCTCCACCTGAAAGTGAGTTAGAAGCTCTTTCCATAGTTAAATAGCCAAGACCTAAATCTTTCAAATAGCTAAGTCTAGAATTTATTTCATTTATAATTCTTTTGGCAATTTCTTGATCCTCAGAATTCAATTTTAGAGTTTTAAAAAATAGTGTAGCATCACTAATAGCCATTCTATTTATCTCACTAATTGACTTGTTATTTATTTTTACATAATCTGCATCTGCTCTCAACCTGCTTCCACTGCAGGATTTACATTTGGTTTTTCCTCTATATCTAGAGAGCATCACCCTATACTGTATTTTGTATGCATTTTTCTCTAAAAAATTAAAAAAAGCATGAATGCCTTTAAAGTAATTATTTCCATTCCATAGTAATTCGAGATTATCCCTTGATAAATTTCTAATTGGTTCATGAACTGGAAAGTCGAAATAATGGGCATTATTAATAAGTTCAGCCTTCCATACACTCATTTTTTCACCTTTCCAACAAACTATAGCATCCTCATAAACACTTAAATTAGGATTGGGAATTACTAATTCAGAATCTATCCCAGTAACTTTTCCAAATCCTTCACATTTCTTGCATGCGCCAAAAGGACTATTAAAAGAGAAAAAGTCTAAGCTAGGTTCTTCAAATAAAATTTCATCTTTTATAAAAAGGTTATTGAATTTCTTAATTTTTGGTTTTTTGCCTTTAAATGAAATTATATTACATTTCCCTTTTCCTTCATGAAATCCAAGCTCAAGAGATTCCAATATTCTAGATTGATTTTCAGGACTATTGTCATTGGTAACTCTATCTACTATTATTTCTAAATTCTCAGGATCATGTCCTTTTTCTAGGGCAATTTCTCTTCCATTTTTCCATAATTTAGAATAGCCTTGTTGGATATAGATTTGTATTTGCTCATTCGATGTTCTTCCTTTGGGAATGTTCAAGGGACATGAAATCATAAGTTTAGAATCTTTAGGAAGTCCAAGAACATAATTTAAAACATCTTCAGGATTATCTTTAGTTACTATCTGTTTGCTTACAGGAGAATATGTTTTCCCAATTCTAGCATATAAAAGTTTTAAATAGTCATAAATTTCTGTAGTGGTTCCAACAGTACTTCTAGGATTGGAGGAATTAACTTTTTGTTCGATAGCAATTGCAGGTGAAATACCTTTGATATCGTCAATATCTGGCTTTTCAATTCTTCCTAAAAACAACCTTGCATAAGAGCTAAGACTTTCAATATATCTTCTGTGGCCCTCAGCATAAAGGGTGTCAAATGCTAGTGAAGATTTTCCTGATCCAGAAACACCAGTTAAAACAGTTAATTTGTTTCTAGGAATGGAGACACTAATATTCTTTAAGTTGTGTACCCTAGCACCAATAATCTCAATATTTTTATAAATTTTAACTCCCATCTATGCCTGAAACAGTTTGCAAAAATAATAGAATTGTTTTCAGTTAATCAATTTGTTTCCTATATTTGAACTTTAATCTTAAAAATTACTGCCTATATAACCATTCTACTTTAATAATTTATTTTTTAACAATTAAACGTAGAATTATGTACGCAAATGAAAGTGATGAAATCCTAGTAAACAAGTTTCGCTTAGGAGATAACAAAAGTTTTGATGCAATTCTTTTAAAATACCAGCAAAGAGTATTTTCATATATTCTTAAAATGGTTAAAGATCAAGACTTAACCAATGATATTTTTCAAGAAGTTTTTATCAAAGTGATTACAAGCTTAAAGAAAGATCACTATAGTCATGAAGGAAAACTGCTATCTTGGATATTAAGAATTGCTCACAATCAAGTGATTGACCATTTTAGAAAGGATTCAAAAATGCCTATAGCTGGACGATCTCCAAGTCTTAAAGACGATTTTAATATTTTTGATTTACTAGATTTAAAAGAAGACTCTATCGAAGATATTATGGTTAGTAAACAAATCATGGAAGATGTTAGATTATTGGTTGATGAATTGCCAGAAGAACAAATGGAAGTTGTGAGAATGCGTTATTTTCTTCAAATGAGCTTTAAAGATATTGCAGATAATACTGGAGTTAGTATCAATACCTCTCTTGGAAGAATGAGGTATGCTCTGATTAATCTTAGAAAATTAATTGAGGACAAAAAATTAATTTTAACTAACTCATAAAACAGACAATATTTTTTTTTTTGTATCGTTAGCAATCTATATAATTTAGAAAAGCCTATGGTATGAAAACTACAAAACCCCTTCACAACAAAAAAGTAACAGAGCCATCTGTTGAATCGATAATGAATATTAAGTCTTTTGCAAGAAATTATGTTACTTGTTATTCAACTAGTCTAAACAGGAATATTGACTGGGTAAAAAATTAGTTATTTAAAATATTCTGAAACGAAGAGTTCTTTTGTTTTATGTTCCCAGGAATAAAATCCTTCTCCAGATTTTACACCTAATTTACCAGCTGTAACCATGTTAACAAGTAAAGGGCATGGAGCATATTTGTCAGTCCCAAATCCTTGCTGAAGTACATTTAGAATTGCAAGACATACGTCTAGACCAATAAAGTCTGCTAATTCCAAAGGTCCCATTGGGTGTGCCATACCAAGCTTCATAACAGTATCTATTTCTTGAACTCCAGCTACTCCTTCGTGCAAAGTAATAATTGCTTCGTTGATCATTGGTATTAAAATTTTATTGGCTACAAATCCAGGAAAATCTCTAACTTCTACTGGAGATTTTCCAATTTTTTTAGAAAGCATCATAATAGTCTCCAATGTTTGATTAGATGTGGAATAGCCTTTAATTACCTCAATTAGTTTCATTATTGGAACAGGATTCATAAAGTGCATTCCGATCACTTTATCTGGTCTGGAAGTATATGCAGCTATTTTAGTAATAGAGATAGAGGAGGTATTGGTTGATAAAATACATTCTTTAGAACTGTGTAAATCAATTTCTTTGAAAATAGAAAGTTTAATATCTAAGTTTTCTGTTGCTGCTTCAATAACTAGTTCGGCATTTTTAACACCGCTTTTTATTTCTGAAATAGTAGTTAAATTATTTAAAGTATTTTCTTTCTGCAACTCAGTAATCTTCTCTTTGGCAACCATTCTATCTAAATTTTTAGAAATTGTTTTAACTGCTTTTTCTAATGCATTTTGAGAAACATCAATTAAATTAACTTGATATCCATTTTGAGCAAAAACATGAGCTATTCCATTTCCCATTGTTCCAGCACCTATTACAGAAATATTTTTCATTTTTTTATTTTTACTAAATATACTTACTATTGAGTTATTTCCCAGATCCTTTTAACATTATTATTATTGTATAAAATAGAATTTTTACGTCTAAAACTAAGGACATATTTTCTACATAAAGTAAGTCAAACTTTAGTCGAGCAATCATTTCATCTACATTTTCTGCATAACCGTATTTAACTTGTCCCCAGCTAGTGATTCCTGGTTTGACTTTGCTAATATGTTTGTAATGAGGAGCTTTTTTTATTATTTCATCAATATAAAACTGTCTTTCAGGTCTTGGACCTACCAACGACATATCTCCTTTAATTACATTGAAAAATTGGGGAGTTTCGTCTAGTCTGGTTTTTCTCATGAATCTTCCAATAGGGGTAATTCTTGGATCATTTTGACTTGATAGCTGCGGCCCATTTTTCTCTGATTCCAAAAACATAGACCTAAACTTAAATATTTCAAAAGGTTTGTTTCCTAATCCAATTCGCTCTTGTTTAAAAATTATTCCCCCTTTTGAACCAAACTTTATTAAAATAGCTAAAACAATAAAAACAGGAATTAATAAAACAATTGCAACTATAGAAATTAAAATATCTAGGATTCTTTTAATAGTTTTTTGCCAAGATGGCATTATCTCAGGATTAACCGAAATTAGAAGAGCTCCAAAAATTGAATTCATTTTCATAGAGCCTGTTAGAATACTGTACATATCGGCAATGACTTTTATCTCTACTTTCAGATTTGCTAAATCATTTATTATATCATTTGTCTTTTGTAAATCATCAGATTCTGTAGCTATTATTACCTCTTCAATTTCAAAATCCTCTATAATTTTATTTATTTGATGATAATCACCTAATTTTTTTAGACCAGTTTCAACAATAAGGTCTTTGCTATTTGCAGTAGATACGTAGCCAATAAAAAAATGTCCAGTTCCTTTTTTTAAATTGTTGATTTCATTGAAAATATCTTTTGCTTTTTTTTCACTACCAATTAAAATGGTACTAAAACCAATTTTTTTTTGGTGAATACTACTTACAGTTTTTGAAGTGAGTAAAATTCTTGGTGTAAATGTCAGGAAAATATGCAAAACAATTAATGCAGTGATTAAACTATAATAGTCTTGATAGGAGTTTATTTTATCGTCTAGTAAAAAAGTAAAGAAAATAAAAATAACCCCAATAAATGACTGGGATAATGTCTGGGTGATTTCTTTAATGCGGTATTTTTTGTAAACATTTTTATAGTTTCCAAATGCAGAATAAACCAAAATCCAAAATATGGATATTAGTAAGGTGCTAATAACTAATTTTTGGTTTATTTCAAATGGATAATTTTCAATGTAGGTTTTTCGAAAATAGTTAAATAACAACCAGCTAATAGCAGAAGATAGAAAGTCTGAAAAGAAATAAAAAATCCAAAAGTATTTCTTTCTCATTGACGGAATATTACTTTAAAATTATCTAATAGAATCTTAATGTCATTTTCAGAATTCTCATTTGTTGCAGAAATAAATAAATCAAATTCTGTTGCACTGGTAAAGAAATTAGTAGCATCAGGTATATATAAGTAGGTTTTGTTCCAAGAAACTTCATTTTCATAAGTTGGCACAAGAGTAATTAAAGTAAACTTTTGATAGCTTGGGACACTCGCATCTTTGTGCAATATGCCAATGGTAAATGGATAATTATTTGCATAATTCAATTCTATATACGCAGGAATATTCAAGTTTTTAGGAAAAGAATTAAAATCTAATTCATTGGTTCTGAATTCACAATAATAATCTGTACTATCCATAGTAATTATTCCAGCATCACCCTCAAAAAGCTCGTTTAAAGGAGATTCAATTATATTAATATCTACTTGGGAGGTGGTATGGGTTTCAAATTTATGTTGGGGATCTTCAAAGTCTTCAATCCAAAAATAGAGATCTTCCTCGTATTCAGTTGAGATTTGTAACGATAGTATACTATCAGGAATTAAATTAATAGTAGTATCAAATTGGGTGTAGAATGGGTATTTTTTCCTATCTGCAGATATTCCATTTCTTTTAATTCCAGGGAAAATTGACAAATCTTGGATTCCTTCATAGTGCAAAGGAATTGTTGCAGGTAACTCGTAAACGCCTTCCAAATTTCCATTTACATAAATCCAAGCATCTGTTATTTTTTCGCTGCTGCTTCCTTGGTTATTGTTGGAGATTGAAAATTGAAATTGATCTATTTGGATAAAAGAAGGTGCTTTTTCTGGTCTGTCAATTATTTGACAACTGAAATTAAATGCAAGTAGAATAATGAAAAAGCGTTTCATAAAAATAAAACGCGAAAATAAGATTAATTATTATAAAAATTGACAATCAATTCTGTGCCATGGTTATTTGTTCCATTATATCTATGGTAAGCTTTAAAGCCATTTTAGCTGATTCTAAATCTACAATAGGGTTTATATTGGTTGCGATGGAGTTAATAAACGATTTTAATTCTTCTTCAATAGGGTTGATTCCACTATTGTTTTGTGTTTGAATCATAACACTTTCTTCTGGAATAGTTTTTGTGTTTTGCAAAGACGAATTTTCCTTTGGAATTTTATTGGAATCTAGCCTAATATATTCATGAGATCTATTTAAAAAATCTACTGATACATATGCATTTTTTTGAAAAAATCTCGATTTTCTAATATTGTTTAGCGACATTCTACTAGATGTAATGTTGGCAACACATCCGTTTATAAACTCTATTCTTGCGTTGGCAATATCAGGTGTACTACTTAAAACGCTTACTCCACTTGCATTTATAGATTTAACTGGCGATTTTACTACATGAAGAACAATGTCTAAATCGTGAATCATTAAATCGTGAATTACAGAAACATCTGTTCCTCTAGAATTAAATTGAGCCAAACGATGCACTTCTATAAATCTTGGTTGGTTAATTAATTTACTTGCTTCTGTAAAGGCAGGATTAAATCTCTCTACATGCCCAACTTGTACTTTTTTTCCAGTTATTTTAGCAATTTTAATTAGCTTTCTAACCTCTTCTAAGGTATGGGTTACTGGTTTTTCAATAAAGACGTGTTTGTCTTGTTTTAAAGCCTCTTTAGCACATGTGTAATGAGATAAAGTAGGAGTAACTATATCTATAATATCTGAATTTTCTATTAGTTCTTGATAGGTTTCGAAAGATTTAATACCCAATTCTGATTTAATATTTTTTCTAACTAATGGGTCGCTATCGTAGAATCCAATTAAATTAACAAATGAAGCGTTTTTAAGAATTTTTAAATGAACTTTTCCTAAATGACCAGCGCCAACAACTCCAATTTTAAACATGTTGCAAAACTATAAAAAATGGATTCATAAAATAAGATTGTCCATTTAAAACGTTAATTATTAACATTTATTGTTGGCAAAAAATTAGCATCTACTATTTTTATTATCAATTAAGAACTTTCTTTTGTAATTGTAATGAAGGATACTAAGTATAAAGGGTTATGTGCAAAATTAGTTGCTCATCTTACAGAGAAAGGGATTAAAGACCAAAAGGTTTTAAAAGCAATAAGCTCAACTCCTAGACATCTATTATTTGATTTAGTGTTTCGAGATAAATTTGCCTATCAAGATATAGCTTTTCCAATTGGTGAAAACCAAACCATAAGCCAGCCTTATACTGTTGCATTTCAATCGGAACTGCTTAATGTTAAAAGAGGAGATAAAATTTTAGAAATAGGAACAGGTTCTGGATATCAAACAGCAGTTTTATGCGAGCTAGGGGCAAAGGTGTTTTCTATAGAAAGACACAAGTCTCTTTTTCAAAGTGCAAAGTTGTTTTTAAATCAAAATAACTATAGAGCTCAATTATTTTTTGGAGATGGGTTTTTAGGGAAAAAAGTATTTGCCCCGTTTGACAGTGTTATTGTGACTTGCGGAGCTCCTTATGTTCCTGATGAGTTAAAAGATCAACTTAAGTTAGGTGGCAGATTGGTAATACCAGTTGGAGATGGGGATGTACAACAAATGACGCTAATTCAGCGTTTGAATAATTCGGATTACAAAGAAACTAAATATGGTGAGTTTAAATTTGTTCCAATGTTGAAAAATATAAATAACTAGAAATCAGTATAATAAATAAAATTAATTAAACTTATGATACATCCTAACAGAATTCTTTTAATAGTGATGGGAACATTTTTCTTAATCATTTACAATAACTCTTTATTTGCCCAGGACTCTTTAGCAAACACTAAAAAAATAATATCTTTTGAGGGGCAAATTTATCCTTCATCAAATACGGATATTTATTCTCCAAATTTCAAATTTAGATTAAATCTGAATAATTCATCTGCTTTAAGAATTAATGTAGATGTTAACAGAGAAGCGGATTACAAAGAGATTCTAGAATTAGGTGGCGATGGAGTAGGATCAGTTGAAAAAATAAATTCTATGTATCAATTTTCCTTAGGTTATGAAAAACAGAAAAGATTAAAAAAATCTTTGGTTTATTCAGGATTTGAGGGTGTTTTGGGAATTGGAAAAAATGATGAGTATGGCTCTAGAACAGATTCTATTTCATTTGTTTCTGCTTTAAATTATAATTACAAACGCCCTGTTCAAAATTTTGGATTAAGAGTTTTTTTTGGTGGAGAATATTATGTAAAATCCAATATATATGTTGGAACCGAATTTGGTTTTTTGATTTCAAAAACTACTTATAAAAATGGAACTTATCAAGTTTTAAATGAAGCTTCTGTAACTTCAGCAGATGTCACTGAAAATATTCCAAAAACTTCACGGTCTGAAATGCTTTTTTCAGGGTTGGGAGTAATAAGAGTAGGTTTTGTCTTTAAATAAATTCTTATTTAGAGGAGGTTATCAATATATTAAATTATATTTGCAGCCGATTTAACATCACAATAACTTAAATAGTGTTGACATGTATATTGATTCAAAAAAGAAAAAAGATATTTTTAAGAAGTTCGGTAAGGGGGACTCTGACACCGGATCTGCAGAAGGACAAATTGCTTTGTTCTCTCATAGAATTAAACATTTAACTGATCATCTTAAGTCAAATAAAAAAGACTTTAACACACAGAGGTCGTTAATTAGATTAGTTGGTAAAAGAAGAAACCAATTAGATTATTTAAAAAATAAAGATATCGAAAGGTACAGAGCCATTATTAAAAAATTGAATATTAGAAGGTAATAGGCTTTGAAAAAACGTATTGGAGGGGACTATTGCGCTAGCGTGATGGTCCTTTTTTATAAAATTAAAATAGAAAAATGAGTATAATAAATGAAAAAATAAGTCTTCCAAATGGAAAAGAGATTTCCATAGAAACAGGGAGGTTGGCCAAACAAGCTGACGGATCTGTAGTGGTAAGAATGGGAGACACAATGATATTAGCAACAGCTGTTGCTAATGTAGATGTAAAAGATGGTGTAGATTTTATGCCACTTACAGTAGATTATAGAGAGAAATTTGCATCAACAGGTAAATTTCCAGGTGGGTTTCTTAAACGAGAAGCTAGACCATCAGATGAAGAAATATTAACCATGAGGTTAGTGGACAGAGCTTTAAGACCACTTTTCCCAGACGATTACCATGCTGAAACTCAGGTAATGATGCAATTGATGTCTTCAGACAAAGAAAATATGCCAGATGCACTGGCTTGTTTAGCTGCTTCTGCTTGTTTGGCAGTTTCAGATATTCCATTTAATGGACCAGTTTCTGAAGTAAGAGTTGCTAGAATTGATGGCGAGTTTTCTATCAATCCAACTTTTGAAGAAATGAAGAGTGCAGATATGGATATGATTATTGCTGGAACATTGGATAGTATTGTGATGGTAGAAGGAGAAATGAATGAAGTTTCTGAGGCCGAAATGTTGGAGGCGATAAAGGCTGCACACGTTGTAATAAAAGAGCAGTGCCAGTTGCAATTGGATATTGCTTCTAAAGTTGCTAAAGCAAACCCAAAGAGAGAATACTCTCATGAAACTCATAACGATAAATTAAGAAAAAGAATTTATGATTTTTCTTACCAGAGATGTTACGACGTAGCGAAGCAAGGGTTGGCAGATAAGCACAAAAGGGCAGAACTATTTGGAGAAATTAAAGAAGATTTTAAAGCCTCAATGTCTGAAGAAGATTTGGAAGAGTTAGGATTCTTAGTTGGTCCTTATTTTAAAGCTGCACAAAAAGAAGCAGTAAGAAGAGTGGTGTTAGATGAGAAAATAAGACTTGACGGAAGAAAGACTAACGAAATTAGACCTATCTCATCTGAAGTTGGATATCTGCCAGGATTTGTACACGGTTCCGCTTTGTTTACAAGAGGAGAAACACAGTCGCTTACTACTTTAACTTTGGGTAGCACATTAGATGTTCAAAGAAAAGATGGTGCGTTGGCTAATGACGATTTAGATTTCTTATTGCATTACAATTTTCCTCCATTCTCTACTGGTGAAGCTAGAATGAAATTTAGTGTAAGTAGAAGAGAAATTGGTCATGGTAACCTAGCTTTGAGAGCATTGAAGCCAATGATTCCTGAAAAGCCAGAGAATCCATACACTATAAGATTGGTTTCAGAAATTTTAGAATCAAATGGTTCTTCTTCTATGGCAACTGTTTGTGCAGGTACACTTGCACTTATGGATGGTGGAATAAAAATGAAAAGGCCTGTTTCTGGTATTGCAATGGGACTTATTCAAGATGATGCAGGTAAATATGCTGTGCTTTCTGATATTTTAGGAGATGAAGATCATTTAGGTGATATGGATTTCAAAGTAACAGGTACTGAAAAAGGTATTACTGCTTGCCAGATGGATATTAAGGTTGACGGATTAGATTACAAGGTTCTAGAAGAAGCTTTGAGCCAAGCTAAAGATGGTAGAATGCATATTCTTGGTGAAATGATGAAAACATTATCTGAGCCAAGAGAGGATTTCAAAGCACATGTTCCAAGAATAGAAAATATTTCTGTTCCTGAAGATGCAATCGGAGGAATTATCGGTAAGGGTGGAGAAACCATTCAAACTATTCAAGCAGAAACCAAAACATCTATCGGAATAGGTGATGCTGTTGATGGAATGGCCAATGTTGAAGTTTTTGCCGAAGAGAAAGAGGGTATGGACGAAGCATTAAGAAGAATTAACCTAATTGCTTATCCACCAACTGCTGAAGTTGGAGAGACTTATGAAGGAAAAGTGAAAAATATTGTAGCATTTGGTGCATTTTTAGAAATTCTTCCAGGTATAGATGCATTACTTCATATTTCTGAAATTGCTCATGAAAGAGTAGAGAAGGTAGAGGAGTATTTAAAGTCTGGTCAAATACTTGAAGTTAAGGTTATAGGAAAAGATCCAAGAAGTGGAAAATTAAAAATTTCTAGAAAAGCTTTATTAGAAAACCCAGCAAAACCTTCTAAAGATTAAATTTTTGTAAAGCCCATCTGACATAGGCTTTATGTTTATTTTTGATATAATGTAACTTTAGTTTGTTAATTTACGTTACAGCTCATGAGTTAAACAAAGTTCAGAACCCATAAATGCATAAATGAGACAATTAAAGATAACTAAACAAGTTACCAATAGGGAAACAGCCTCCTTAGATAAATACCTTCAGGAAATAGGTCGTGTAGACTTAATTACAGCTGAAGAAGAAGTAGAGCTGGCTAAAAGAATTAAGGAAGGAGATCATCCTGCTTTAGAAAGATTGGTGAAGGCTAACTTGCGTTTTGTAGTTTCGGTTTCAAAGCAATACCAAAACCAAGGATTAACCCTACCAGATTTAATTAACGAAGGTAATTTAGGTTTGATTAAAGCCGCTCAAAGATTTGATGAAACTAGAGGTTTTAAGTTCATATCCTATGCAGTATGGTGGATTAGACAATCAATTTTACAAGCTTTGGCAGAACAATCTAGGATTGTAAGATTACCACTAAACAAGATTGGTTCTATTAATAAAATAAACCGCGCCTTTTCTGACTTAGAGCAGAAATATGGTAGACCACCAACTCCGGAAGAAATTGCCGAATCTTTAGATATTACTATAGAGGAAGTGAAGCAGTCTATAAAAAATAATGGTAGACATCTGTCTATGGATGCACCTTTAAAAGATTCTGAAGATAGCAACAACATGTATGAAGTTATGTCCTCTGAGTCATCTCCCAAGCCAGATAAGCAGCTTATGAATGAGTCTTTAAGAAGAGAAATAGAAAGATCTTTATCTACATTAACACCTAGAGAGGCAGATGTTATTCGTTTGTACTTTGGCTTGAGTGGAAAGCATCCTATGACACTGGAAGAGATAGGAGAAAAGTTTGACTTAACTAGAGAAAGAGTTCGTCAGATAAAGGAAAAGTCTATTAGAAGATTAAAGCATACTTCAAGAAGTAAATTGTTGAAATCTTACTTAGGATAATAATTCAATTCCAACTTTGTTTTTGTTTATTTGTGGTGAATTAAAATTTCATAATTTATGAGCCACCTAATAGCCCCTTCTTTATTAGCTTCAGACTTTGCAAACTTACAAAGTGAGTGTGAAATGATTAATAAAAGTGATGCCGATTGGTACCACTTAGACGTTATGGATGGTGTTTTTGTTCCTAATATATCCTTCGGAATTCCCATTATAAAATACATTAACAAACATACTTTAAAGCCATTGGATGTGCATTTAATGATAGTTGAACCAGAACGTTATATAAAAGACTTTAAAATTGTGGGTGCCAATATTTTAACCGTACACATAGAAGCTTCAAAACACCTACATAGAACCCTTCAGGCTATTAAGCAAGAAGACATGAAAGCTGGAGTTGCAGTCAATCCACATACTGCTGTAGAACTGCTAGAACCTACTTTAGAAGAAACAGACTTGGTTTGCATAATGTCTGTTAATCCAGGATTTGGTGGTCAGGCTTTTATTGAAGGTACTTATAGGAAAGTTGAAAAGTTGAAATCTATGATTGTAAAAGCTGGGCTAGATACCAAAATAGAAATTGACGGTGGGGTAACTTCTGTCAATGCTAGAAAACTCATAGACTGTGGTGCGGATGTTTTGGTTGCAGGAAGCTTTGTATTTAAGTCTGAGAATCCTACTAAGACCATAGCAGACTTAAAAAAGATTTAATCATTTCCAACTAAATAATCTTTTAAATATTCAAAGTGGGGAGTTAGCTTTCCATCAATAGTTTCAGATGCACGATAAATTATATCCTCAGGATCTTTTCCTGTTAACGGCTCTAATATATGGTCAATAAACATTTTCCCAAATTCTAAAGAAGCATCTTTAGGAAGTTCACAAGGTAGATTGTCTACTGCCATTACCCCGACAGTGTTTTTAGATAGAAAATCTACTTCTTTTTGAGATTGAGGATCGTAGCCGTAAAATGGATGGGTAATGGTCGATGGTCTTAAAGTACAAGCAACAGGTCCGTCTATATCGCAGCTAACATCTGCAACTACACTTATTTTCCAATTTGGGTTTTGCATATCTTTTCTAGTAAAAATAAAAGGAGATCTATTGTCCCAGTAGTGACAAGCTACATACAGATTTGCAACCTTGGCATACTTCATGAATGTGGAAGTGTGAACAGTGGGATCGTTAAAAAAGGCAGATTTGTCAAAACTTTTATTATCATCTCTAGAAACGTAATCTTCTACATCTAATTGAGTATAAACAGGATAATTAAAATCTTTGATTAGAAAATCTTCGGGAGATACTTTTTGGATATTTGTTTTTGCAATTACTTCTAAAGCGCCTTTTCCAACTCTTCCTCCTCCAGTTATTACCAGTTTAAAATCCGTAGGAAGATTTAATTTCTGTAATTCTTCTTCCATTTCTTGACGGTCTTCACATAAATGCGCTCTTTTAAGATAGTATCTATTAGATTTGACGCCATAGCCCAATAATCCATTATAACAGCCTACAATTCCTGCAAAACGACCAAATGCAATCAATCTTTGTCCTTTAGCATTGGTAATGGTTTCCCAATCTATTAATTGGATTTTTTTATTAATAATGGCTTGTAGTAATTTTCGGTTGTAAGGTTGTTTTTTAAAGGTATGGGAAAAGAAAAAATACTTTTTGTTGGGAATTAATTCATCTATAGGTACTTCTTTTATTCCTAAAAGAACGTCACAATCCTCTACCTTATCAACTAATGTAATTCCTTCGTTTAAATAATCTTGGTCTTTGTATTTTCGAATTGGGCTTTTTTGCACGACCAACTCAATATCAGGATATTTTTTCTTTATCCACTTACACTGATTTGGAGATAATGGTACTCTTTTATCTGGTGGAGTTTTTCCTTCTTTGATGATGCCTATTTTCACAAATAATTAATTTTGGGCAAATATAACATTTGTACCCGAGCATAATTTGCTTAATTTTGCAGAACTTAATTATTGGGGCCGACTTTGGATTTGACAGCAGGAGAAATAGTTAAGTAAGCATGTCGAGTGTTGGGAGTACTCTCGTTAATCGGAATTTCCAAGTCTATAAACGACAATAACAACTACAGGCTTGCAGCTTAATCACCGAGTGATTAATCTTAATCTTGCAGATTAGATTTGTAAGACAAGCTACCCTGCTATGGTTTCCTGTTCAGCGGTCATGGTAATCGGGTACCGTTGGTCTGAACTAAGTGGTGTAAAGTCTTGGTGCATCAACTAAAATTTAAGAGACTAAGAGTAGGTTGGGGTGTTTGTGCTCAGATTTATTTCGAAAACTAATCACAAAATAAACATGTAGAAATCTTAGTTGTTCCTTGTTTGGACGAGGGTTCGAAACCCTCCGGCTCCACTTAGTAATTCTCTCGAAGAAAACNACTNTATTTTACANNTAGAGNAGGGCTTTTATTTNTNAAATTTATTAGTAATAATAGTCAAATGTTTTGCCATAGTTTTGCCCCAAAATAAATGTTTTGCTAACGGTACCGTATATGGTTTGTTGCGTGTTTTAAGTATTTAATTTAGTAAATACAAATCCAATAGATAACCCCGAGGATTTTCGTAAGTAGGCTAGAACTAGCAATAAATTATATACTTTGTTGTGTGCAGTATTTTTTCTTCAAATTTTTGTTAATCTCTTCCATTTCAAAATCATCATTTAAAAATTTTTCTAATGTAATTTTTCTTTCCTCAAATAAATATTGTGTTATTTTTCTATACTTAAAATATTTAAAAGATGCAGATTCTGAATTAACTTCATCATTACAAATATTTGTTAATCCTTTTTGTTCGTTAAACGAACTTTCGTTTGCAATAAAATCGCAGTATCCTTCATTTTTCCAAGATGGAAGTAATTTATATTTTAGTAGACCTAATTTGTTTTCCAGTAGCGAATGAACAGTTTCGTGAGCAATAACTCCACTTAATGTCCTTTTGTTATTTTCTTTTCCATTTCTTAAAATATAATTCTGTAATACTGAAGACTTGGATATGAAAATATTTTGAAAAATAGGATAGTTTACAGCAAATGCTTTTCTTGACATCAGTGCAAAAAAAGTAAATTCACTATAGCCATTACAAATGAATATGTCTTGACTTATTCCTTTTTTAAATAGCTCTGTGTTGTATAGTAAACTTTCAGACTTATCTAAAACTAACTTTAATTCTTCTGTATTAAAATCATTGGAATGATAATGAACAGAAAAGCTCTTGTATTCTAATTTATTTGCAAAGAGAAATGAAGGAAATACTATTGCAAGAAAGTAAGAAAAACTTATTCCTCCTAAAAGCCAGTTAAATATCTTCTTTGTTTTTTTCATAGGTTTTTATCTGTATTGTACACAACGAGGGGATAAACTCAACTATGTTTATTTAATTTATAAATATATATAATAAGTTACATAGAGTTAAATAAGCAAATATTATGTCATAAAATGTTTTGCTTATGTTTTGCTTTTTGATTTCGTTGATTTTCAAATGTCTGTAAATGAATTAGTTACAGACAAGGTTCGATTCCCTCCGGCTCCACTTAGTATTTCATATGAAATAAATATCTTTAATTTATTGAATTATTATTTTCTTTATTAAATATTGGTTTTTGGATTTAATTATCAATGAGTAAATACCATTGGATAGGTAAGGTGCATTGAAATTTATTATGTTGCTATTAAACTTTTGGTAATTTATAATTTGTCCAAGAGATGAGATAAAAGTAATATCAATTTCTTCATTTAAGTGGTTGTTTAGTTCAATGGTGAAAATTCCATTATTTGGATTTGGATAAACAATTATATCCATATCATCTAAATCATGAGTTTGTAAAACTTCACAATTTTCAATAATAATAGTAGTAGAATCACTGTTGTAACAACCATTGGAGTCCGTAGCTGTAACAAAATAACTAGGATTATCTCCATTATTAAATGGTCCAATTTGAATGAAAACATTGGTATTGTTATTATTCCATAAAAATTGGTTTGCAGAACTTATTACGTTTATAGTTGTTAAACTATCACTACATAAAGTGTCTGGAGCGTTAATGTTAACTTGTGGTAAGTCTTCAACTGTAATAAAAACCGAGTCCATGCTCTGACATCCGTTACTGTCAATTCCTATTGCCGATAAGTTAAAGCTACTAATAGCAAGAGAAGTTGTGAAGTTGGAAGTGTCTCCATTGCTCCAAAGATAGTTTAAGCCACCAACAGCAGTTACTAAACTAGAATCACCAAAACATAAAATACTGTCTCCAGAAACTCTTATTATAGGCTCCTGCAGGATGTTTATGCTATCGATAGATGAACTAAAACAGCTGTTAGAATCTGTATAAGTATAAGAGATATAGTTATAGCTAGTGTTTAAAGCAAAAGTGTTTAAAATATTTCCTAAAATACCAGAGCCAGAATAATTTCCTCCATTTGGCTGACCACCAGTTAAATTAATAAATCCCTCATTTCTACATAGTTTGTCTATTAGATTTAGAGAAACAACTGGGTTTTGATTGATTTTTATAAATGAAGTATCGCTGTTAGAGCAGTTGTTGCTATCGGTAATTAAGTAAGTCAAAGTGCTAT
>PAST01000003.1 GCA_002713405.1 Crocinitomicaceae bacterium
AAAATTAAATGAAACGAATAGCAATTCTACAGCTTCTTATATTTTTTCAGGGAAAACTTCTTATCTCGAACAAACCTCTAAAAAGTTATATAACTACATAGACTCTAATGGTTTACCATTTAATTTTACAGATTTATATGGCAAGGTATCTATAAATGGCGTTACGGGTAGCAAGGTGAACTTTTTTGGGTTTAGCTATAATGATAGAGTTCGATATAAATCAGTTTCAGATTTAAATTGGAATTCTTGGGGAGTAGGATCAAATTTTGTTGTGGTACCTGCAAGTTCTCCAGCCTTAATAATGGGTAAGTTTAACGTTAGTGATTATAAAATTTCTTTATCTGAGCTTGATCCAATTAATGAAGGAGATACTTTAAACCCTAGAGAAAGTAGGATAAATGGATTTAACTTAGGTTTTGATTTTAAATATTTTCTTGGTGAAAATGAAATAAAATACGGAATCGAAGTTAATGGGTTTACAACAGATTTTAATTTCTTCAATAGTGTTGGTAGAAAAATTGAACAAAAAAATAATACAACTGAACTAGCTGGTTATATTGACAGTAAAATTATTAAAGGACTTTTGGTCATAAACCCAAGTTTTAGAGCTCAATATTATGCATCACTTAGAAATTTTTCACCAGAGCCAAGAATAGGCCTCAAATACAATATTTCTGAAAAATTTAGAATAAAAGCTGCCTCTGGAGTTTATTCACAAAACTTAATTTCTGCTAATTCTGATAGAGATGTTGTTAATTTATTTTACGGATTTCTTGCTGGACCCGACAATTTACAAGATTCTATCAAGCTGGATAATGGTAAAACTGTTGCAAGAAAACACTCTTTACAAAAAGCTACTCATGCAATTTTTGGATTTGAAGTTGATTTAGCCAAACATCTAACACTTAACGTTGAGGGTTATTATAAGTGGTTTAATCAGTTAAGTAATATAAACAGAAATAAATTATATGAAGAAACTGATGATGTAGAAGAAGTACTTAAAAAGGATTTCATCATTGAAACTGGAGATGCATACGGTACCGATTTTGTCTTAAAGTATGATAATGATAAAACTTATTTATGGGTAGTTTATTCAATTGGAAAAGTTACTAGGTGGGATGGAATAAGAACTTACTCTCCATTATTTGACAGAAGACATAATATCAACTTAGTTGGAACTCAGAACTTTGGCGAGGGATGGGAAGTAAATGCGAGATGGAATTTTGGAAGTGGGCTACCTTTTACGCAAACCCAAGGCTATTATCATACAATTGATTACTCTCAGGGAATCAATACAAATATTACCACTGCTAATGATGATCAACTTGGAATAATATATGCTGACTTAAATCAAGGTAGGTTATCCTCCTATCATAGATTAGACTTAGCGATTAAAAAACATATCGAACTTAGTGAAAAATCAACAATAGATATCACCATGAGTGTTACTAACGTGTATTCGAGAAAAAATATTTTTTATGTGGATAGAATTACCACTGAAAGAGTATATCAGCTCCCACTGCTTCCAAGTCTTGGAGTCAGTTGGAAATTTTAACTTCTATTTTTCATTTACTATTGAAATTAAATAGTAACTTTAATTCCCGTATTAAAATTTTTATGCGGAATGTCATCTTCAACTAAATATATTTTTGTTACCGGTGGAGTAACCTCTTCTCTTGGGAAAGGAATTGTATCTGCTTCGTTAGCTAAGCTACTTCAAGCTAGAGGATTTAAGGTAACCATCCAGAAACTTGACCCATACATAAATGTAGATCCAGGAACACTAAATCCATATGAACATGGGGAATGTTATGTTACAGACGATGGTGCTGAAACAGATTTAGATTTAGGTCATTATGAAAGGTTTTTGAATATTTCAACTTCTCAAAATAATAATGTAACAACTGGAAAAATTTATCAGTCTGTAATTAATAAAGAGAGAAAAGGTGATTATTTAGGTAAGACTGTTCAGGTTATTCCTCATATAACTAATGAAATTAAAGAACATATACTCAAACTTGGAAAAGATGAAAACTATGATGTTGTTATAACTGAAATTGGTGGAACTGTTGGAGATATTGAATCTTTACCTTTTATAGAATCTATAAGACAATTAAAATGGGATTTAAATAAAGACGTACTATTTATCCATTTAACCCTTATTCCATACTTATCTACATCTGGAGAGCTGAAGACTAAACCAACTCAGCATTCTGTTAAAACATTATTAGAGTATGGAATTCAACCAGATATTTTAGTTTGTAGAACAGAGTATCATCTTGATAATGGATTGAGAAAAAAAATTGCACTTTTTTGTAATGTTGAACAAGAATGTGTAATTGAATCTATAGATGCTAAAACTATTTATGAAGTTCCATTACTAATGTTAAAAGAAAAATTAGATACTGTTGTTTGTCAAAAACTCAAACTAGATCATGCAATAAAGCCTGACTTGAAAAAGTGGAATGAATTTTTAAATAACCTGCAAATTTCCAAACAAGAAATAAATATTGCATTAATTGGCAAATATGTTGAGCTCAAGGATTCCTATATTTCTATTGCTGAATCATTAATTCATGCAGGATCAAAAAACAAAACTAAGGTAAACTTACATTGGATTCACTCATCAAAATTAGAAGATGAAAATTGTGGAGAATTGTTAAAAGGTATAAATGGAATCATTGTTGCACCAGGATTTGGATCCAGAGCAATTGAAGGAAAGATAAAAGCTGTTGAATATGCTAGAGTAAAAAAGATTCCTTTTCTAGGAATTTGCTTAGGAATGCAATGTGCTGTTATAGAATTTGCAAGAAATGTATTAAATATGAAAAATGCCCATTCAATAGAAATTGATTCTCAATCAAAATATCCTGTTATTAGCATGATGGAAGAACAAAAACAACATGAAAAAATGGGGGGAACCATGAGGCTAGGCTCTTACCAATGCGATATTGAACAAAACACTTTATTACACCAAATTTATTCTAAGAAAACGATACACGAAAGACATAGACATAGATTTGAATTTAATAATCAATTTAAGAATGAATTTGAATCTAATGGAATGATTTTTTCTGGAAAGAACATAAAAAACAATTTAATGGAAACTATTGAAATACCAACCCATCCATGGTTCATAGGTGTTCAGTACCATCCAGAATATAAAAGTACTGTTGAAAATCCCCATCCAATATTCTTAAGTTTAATTGAAGCTGGATTAAAAAACGCTTCTTCAATTAAATAAATAATGACACCAGAAGAAATAGTCGAAAAAATGATTTCTAAAGACTCATTTAGTAAATGGCTGAATTTGGACATTATTAGCATTAAAAAAGGTTCTTGTAGTTTAAAAACAACCATTACAAAAGAGATGACCAACGGATTTAATCTATCTCACGGGGGTATCTGCTTCAGCATTGCTGATAGTTGCTTAGCTTTTGCAGCTAATTCTTACGGGAAAATTTCCCTTACTAAATCTGCAGAAATTAAATTTATTAAAATGGTAAATATTAATGATACTATCACTGCCAAATGCCATCATTCAGAAATTGATAAAAATAATTTCAATATTGATTTAATTAATCAAAACAATGAAAAAATTGCAAATTTTATTGGTACAGTTCATTTCACCAATAAAGTTTGGTCATAAATTAAAACTTAAATTTGATTCATATTTGAGTTAACTTTAAAAAAAAATTAATGAAGCCAGTATATATATTCGATGCCATAAGAACTCCAATTGGAAACTTTGGAGGTTCATTAAGTAATGTTAGAGCAGATGATTTAGCAGCTCACTCTATAAAAGAACTGATAAAAAGAAATAATAAGACTGATTGGGAGCATGTAGAAGATGTTATTTTAGGGTGTGCCAATCAAGCAGGAGAAGACAATAGAAACGTTGCAAGAATGGCTCTTTTATTAGCTGGTCTTCCATTTAGTATTGGGGGAGAAACTATTAATAGACTATGCTCATCAGGTCTGGCTGCAACTATAAATGCTTATAGAGCAATTTCACTTGGTGATGGCGATTTATTTATTACAGGAGGAGTTGAACATATGACAAGAGGTCCTTGGGTAATTTCAAAAGTTTCTAAAGCTTTTGGGAGAGATGCTCAAATGCATGACTCAAGTTTTGGTTGGAGATTTATTAATCCAAAAATGGAAAAAGTTTATGGAACTGATGGAATGGGTCAAACCGCTGAAAATTTAGTAGATTTATATGGAATTTCCAGAGAAGATCAGGACTTATTCGCCTATAATTCTCAGATGAAAGCAACTAAAGCATATGAAAGTGGAAGATTATCAAAAGAAATATGTTCTATAACCATTCCTCAAAGGAAGAAAGATGATATCATATTTGAAAAAGATGAATTTATTAAATCAAAAACTACCATTGAGAAATTAAATTCTCTAAGACCAGCATTTAGAAAAGAGAATGGTTCAGTTACTGCTGGAAACTCATCTGGGTTAAATGATGGCTCTGCAGCCCTATTAATTGGAAATGAATATGCAGCTAAAAAAAATAGCTTAACGCCTATGGTTAGAATTCTGGGTGCTGCTGTTGCTGGAGTTGAACCAAGAATAATGGGAATTGGTCCTGTAGAAGCTACTAAAAAGGTGTTAAGAAGAACAGGATTATCATTAGATCAGATGGATATTATTGAAATTAATGAAGCTTTTTCTGCCCAAAGTTTAGCTTGTATTAGAGCGCTAAAAATGGAAGATAATGACCCTAGAATTAATCCAAATGGTGGTGCTATAGCCATTGGTCACCCACTTGGTATGACAGGAGCAAGATTATTACAAACTGCCGCTATTGAGCTTCTAGAACAAAAGAAGAAATATGCTTTAGTAACTATGTGTATCGGAGTCGGTCAAGGTTATGCTACAATAATTGAAAGACCCTAGAATAAATGATTTATGAGTTTGATAATATAATTCCAACTATTCATCCATCTTCATTTATTCATGAGCAAGCTAATGTAACTGGAAATGTTGAAATTGGTAAGAATGTTTATGTTGGACCAGGAGCAGTATTGAGAGGAGATTGGGGAAAGATTATTGTTGAAGATGGGAGTAATGTTCAGGAGAATTGTGTTATTCATATGTTTCCAGGAACAACTGTACATATTAAAAAAGGAGCTCATTTAGGGCATGGCTGTATAATTCATGGTGCATCAATTGGTGAGAATTCCTTAATTGGAATGAATTCAGTAATTATGGATGATGCAGTAATTGGAAATGAATGTATTGTAGGAGCATTAACGCTTGTTAAAAGTGAAATGAATGTCCCCAACAGGAAAATAATTATTGGTAACCCTGGAAAAATAATTAAAGATGTTTCTGATGAAATGATTAAATGGAAGAGTGAAGGAACTAAATTGTATCAAAAACTTCCGTCAGATTGTGTCAATTCACTAAAAGAATGTATTCCTAATACAAAAAAAATAGCTTCTAAAAATCAGGATCATATATATAAAACTTGGAATAAAACCAAAGAATAAAACTTATAAAAAGTTATTCTTTTTCATCCATTCATCATTATACATTTTACCAACATACCTACTTCCTGAATCATGAAGTAATACTACGACAACATCATCTTTCTTAAAATGTTTTTTTAATTGAATAACACCTCTTACTGCTGCACCACATGAATTGCCTGCAAAAATACCCTCTTCTCTAGCCATTTTTCTTGTATAAACTGCAGCATCTTTATCTGTTACTTTCTCAAAACCATCAATAATATCAAAATTTACATTTTCAGGAAGAATATCCTCTCCTATTCCTTCTGTGATGTAAGAATAAATTTCGTTTTCATCAAAAATTCCAGTTTCGTGATATTTCTTGAATACTGAACCATAGGTATCAATTCCCCAAACTTTTATTTTCGGGTTTTTTTCTTTTAAATATTTTCCCACTCCAGAAATAGTACCTCCGGTGCCAACACCCACAACAAAATGAGTTATTTTACCATCAGTTTGTTTCCAAATTTCAGGACCGGTTTGTTCATAATGAGCAACTGTATTTGAAGGATTGTCATATTGGTTAACATACCATGAATTAGGTGTTTCCTGAGCAATTCTCTTTGAGGTAGAATAATATGAACGAGGATCATCTGGCGGCACGTCAGTAGGACATACTATTACCTCAGCTCCTACAGCACGAAGAATATCAAACTTTTCTTTTGATTGCTTATCAGTTGAAACACATATAAGTTTATAGCCCTTAACAATAGCTGCTAAAGCAAGACCCATTCCTGTATTGCCTGAAGTTCCTTCAACAATGGTTCCTCCAGGATTCAATCTACCATCTAGTTCAGCATCTTCTACCATTTTTAAAGCCATTCTGTCTTTTACGGAACTACCAGGGTTAAAGAACTCTACTTTTGCTAAAACTGTCGCACTGACATCTTTAACAATATTGTTTAATCGAACCAAAGGGGTATTTCCTATAGTTTCAAGAATGTTATCAGCAACTTCCATTGAGAATTTTTGGTAAAAGTAGAAAACTAAAGATAAAATGAGTCAATTAAAACTTGATTATTGTCCTAGTAAATTTAAAGCTTCTCTAGAAGTAATAATTTTGTTTTGAAATTCACCAACTATAAAACAATCAATTAAGCCATTGTCAAAAAGTTTTGATCTAAACTTAAGTACGTTTTTATATTCCATAAAATCACCCATGTAATATTTAGTATATCCTTGGCCAGCATTTGTTTTTGCCATAACAGTTCCAAGTTTTTTGAAACTAGCTAGTATATCATCCGGAACCTTTTCTTTAAAGGCACCAACCTGAACTCTAAATCTTACCATTTCAGGATCTATTGGGTTTTCTGAAGCTTTAGAAGAAATTTCAAGATTTTCTTTAAAGTTTTCATTNACTTCAAATCCAGCTTCTTTCAGAGTAATTCTTTTTCCATTTTGAAAGGCNACTAAAAAAGCATCATTATAACCAGAAAGTGATAAATCAATTTTGTGAGAAGCTGCTTCNGATTTGTCAGAATATGAACCTGAGAAAAATCTATATAATCCGTCGTCCCCTTTTATTCCAACTACATTAGGAATTCCTTTGAAAACAGATTTTTGGATTTTTCTGTTAAAGGCTCCAATTTGTACTCTAAAAGTAGGTGCGTTATCATCAGGACTTATTACTTGAACCATATCTTCTTTAGTATCTAACTCAAAATCTGATGAATCTTCACTTATTATTTCTGATGAATCTTCACTTATTATTTCTGGGGAATCTTCAATTATTATTTCTGGAGAATTAATAATTTTTTCTATTTGCTCATTTTCTAATGGTTTAACATCTTCATTTTCAGCAATTTCAACTACTCCTTGAACTTCAACATTGTTTTCTTCCAATTCTTTAATTTTATCTGATAATTCTTTTTCATCATATCCACCAAGAACATACATAATAGAATCTCCAGATTCTTTAACTTGAAAATCTTTATCAGCTAGTTTTTCCCACAAATCTTCAGCTGAAACTCCTTGAACATCCGAACCAATCACAATAAATAAATCTTTTTTGGGTTTTTCTTTTTCAACTTTCTTTTTATCTAATGATGTGATTTTTGATCTTAACGGGCCAGCATAGGATTTATTAATAATGGTATCCCACTCAGCATATTCTCCTGTGGAATCTTTGTACATTTTATAAGCCAAAAGAAAATCGTCGTCTGTCATGGTAACTCCATCCTCATTAACAATAACATCTTCATATGTAAGTAATTCTTTATCAAATGAATTAGGCACTCCATCTCTATCATCATCAACAGGACATCCAAAAGCATCAACTTGAGTATTGGGCGGAGTTTTAGCACATAAATCTATATGATCTACTATACTATCACCATCAGAATCAATAGTGTCTTGAAGAAGTAAATTCATGGAAACTTCATCCATGAGTGGATCTAAAGGCGGGTCTTTCTTTTCTGCATTAAAATCATAAGCTATAGCTATGTGAGTATATAGTAAATTGTCTTTACCAATTCCCAATGGGAAATTATTAGAGTTGTTAATACCATCTAAATAATCTGAAGAAGTGAAGTGCATGGCAGTTCCAACTCTAAACTTTAGTTTATTTCCAACATGAAGGTGAGCACCAATTTCAAGTGGGATACCAACAGCATATTTATTAGCAGGTTGATCTTGTGAAAAAATACTNACATCACTGTCAAAATTAATTTCATCTGTAGGATCTGTATCTANCTGAGAATTATATTCAATAGATTCAATTCCCAAATGGATGTAAGGTTCAACAATATGTCCTTTTTTTAATAGCTGGTTAAAATTGTAGTTNAAGGTNATNCCNCCNGATTTTATGGTNGAATTAAANANNANACCATTNNGTGTAGGATATAANAGNACTTTNNTNNTTTTGTTTAACNCNNGTANTTCCNAACATTGCATAAAAAGCAACATCTANATATTCATTAATNGGATTNATNAACCTNAGAGTNTAAGAAAAACCNCCNNNAAANGGAGNTCTTNNAATATTATTTTTACCNNNTANAGTATCACCAATNTCNCCNNAAAANGNTANTGTTCCAANTCCNAAAGAAACNNTNGGNTTATATAAACTTTCTTCTTCGTATTCTGNTTCAGATTTTTTCAGTTTGTTGGCATACTCTTCCCAGTAATTTAATTTTTTTAATTCTAGATTTCTTGGGTTGATTAAGCTTTTAGCCTTTCCGCTAGAAACAATAGTATCCTTTGAATCAAGAATAATATNNGTGGAATCATTATTTTGGGCGTTAAAGAGACTACTTGATAGCAGTAAAATTAGAATAACTATTATGTGTTTTCTTTTCATAAAGTAAAACCCTATACGCAACTTACATAAATTAAGTTACTCAAATATACGTCAATTTACATTGTTTTTTTAATTTTCAGAGTAAATACCCAATAAAAGAACAATTGATTATTTTTACATTTAAATGAAAGAAATGAAAGATAATAGTGGAAGCGTACAGTTTGATATAAATGAAAATGGTATTGGAACCATCAAATTTTATCATCCTCTCAGCAACTCTTTGCCAGGTGAGCTGCTNAAAAAAATTTCAGATAACATCAATTTAGCAAGTGAAAACAAGCAAGTCAAAGTCATTATTCTTAAATCTGAAGGAAATAGAGCTTTTTGTGGAGGTGCTAGCTTTGAAGAATTAATTAANATTCAAAATTTAAATGAGGGAAAAATATTTTTTTCTGGATTTGCAAATGTTATAAATGCGTGTAGAAAGTGNTCAAAAATTATCATTGGAAGAGTTCAAGGAAAAGCAGTTGGNGGTGGAGTTGGATTAGCTAGTGCAGTNGACTACTGTTATGCCACTCAACATTCTGCTGTAAAACTAAGTGAATTAGCACTTGGCATTGGTCCATTTGTTGTAGGACCTGCTGTCGAAAGAAAAATAGGATTATCTGCTATGAGCACACTTGCCATAAATGCCAATAAATGGTTTGANGCGGATTGGGCTCTTCNAAAAGGATTATATGCAGAAATTTTCGATAATAATGATGAGATGGATTTAGCCATNAAGAAANTATCAAATGATTTAAGTTCTTCTAGNTTAGAAGCTATNAAAAAACTTAAAAAAACTTTTTGGGAGGGAACTGATCATTGGGATGATTTACTAAATAAAAGAGCTGAAATTTCTGGAAGTTTAATACTTTCTGATTTTTCAAAAGAAACCATCCATAAAATCCAAAATAAATAATGTTGTGAAAACTTATTTTGGCTCCATTCAAAAGCATTCTTTTGAAATTAACAACCTTTTAGATCATAAAAATATATATATGGTATTTGATGAAAATACCTTAGAATACTTAAACGCTTTTGAAAGGATAATAAAAAAGAATTTTAAATATCTAGTTATTCCCTCAGGTGAAGAAAATAAGACCTTAGATAANGTAAATAAAATTTGGGATTTTTTGAATCTCAACCATGCGAAAAGAGGAGACTTTCTTTTGATAATTGGAGGAGGAATGACTGGAGATATGGCAGGATTTGCTGCGTCTACTTTCAAAAGAGGNATGAAATTTATTTTGTTTCCCTCTACTCTTTTATCTATGGTAGANTCATCAATAGGTGGTAAAACCGGATTTAATTACAATTTCATAAAAAATAATATTGGAACTTTGGCTTTCCCTGAAGCTGTTTTTTATGATATTAATTTTCTAAAAACTTTACCAGAAAATCATATCATTTCAGGACTTTCTGAAGTTTANAAGCATAGTATTATTGGAGATACTACTCTTTGGAATTATCTTAAATCTAATCCAAAGGAATTTGACTATAATTATATTATTGAAAGATCCTATAGTTTAAAATCTAAGATTGTAGCNATAGATCCTAATGAAAATAATATCAGAAAAAAACTAAACTTTGGTCATACAGTTGGCCACGCCATAGAAAGTTTCTATTTAAATAAGAAACAACCCTTATTACATGGATTTGCAATAGCAAAAGGAATGATAATCGAATCATTTATTGCAAAAAAAGAAAAAATACTAAATGATAGTGATTATCAGGAAATAAGAAATATCCTAACAAAATATTTTAGTTCGTATATAGACTTTAAAATCAAAACTGAATCTTTGATGAAATTGATGAAATTTGATAAGAAAAATACTTCTAAAAAAATTAATTTTTCTTTACCAAATTCTATTGGTGAAGTCTNNATTAACCATGAAATAGAATTAAAAAAAGTGGAATCTTATTTATTAGAGTTTTTCCAAAATGATTAAAATTTCCTCAATTAATAAAACTATTTATGGGTCTGTAGATTTAGAATCCTCCAAAAGTATAAGTAACAGACTTCTTATTATTAAAGAACTTTGTAAAACTAAATTTGAAATTCAAAATTTAAGTAATGCNAANGACACNAAAATTTTAAATGAANTCTTANATAGTTTTNANAAAANAANAGANNTTAATTGTGAAGATGCAGGAACAGCATTAAGGTTTNTAATANCATTTNTTGCAACAAAAGAAGGNATTTGGAAAGTTTCAGGNAGTAAAAGAATGCATGAAAGACCTGTAAAGCCTCTNATAGATTGTCTTAAAGAGCTGGGTGCAGAAATTAAGTATTTAGAAAAGGAAGGGTTCCCTCCNNTTGAGATAAAAAGTAAAAAATTAAAAAGTAAAAAATTAAGTTTGCCAGGAGATATAAGTAGTCAATTTATATCTGCTTTATTGTTNGTAGCACCTACGATAGAAAATGGACTTACCTTAGAAATTACTTCAAAAGTATTATCCAAACCNTATATTGNTATGACACTTGGNTTNATGAGTGAATTTGGAATTGAATATAGNTGGGAAAATAATGTTATAAAAGTTGAACAGCAGAACTACATAGCAAAAAATATAGAAGTTGAAAATGATTGGTCTNCAGCNTCATTTTGGTACAGTTTTTTGGCTTTGTCTAANTCTGGAGAAGTTAAAATTCCCAATTTATATGCTGACTCTCTTCAAGGAGATTCTNTTTTATCTAATATATATTCTAAACTTGGTATTAAAACAGAATTTAATGAAGACTCTATAGTTCTATATAAAACCAAAAACATAGCTAAAGAGCTAGAATTAAATCTTTCCAATCATCCCGATTTGGCGTTACCAATAATAGTTACTTGTTGTGGACTTGGAATAAAAGCTCATTTAATGGGCTTAGAAAGTTTGAAAGTTAAGGAATCTAACAGGTTGGAGAGTATTAAAAAAGAATTGGAAAAGTTTAATGTAATTTGTTCAATAAGTGACTCTTCAATAAAAATAAAAGAAAATCAAAAGATAGTTCAACCAACATCTATTATAGAATGTCATAACGATCATAGAATAGCCATGAGTATTGCCCCACTTTGTATGAAAGTTGACTCTATTGAATTCGATAATAAAGATGTAGTGAATAAATCTTATCCAAAATTTTGGGAAGATTTTGATCGAGCATCAAAAAACAATAATTAATCCTAATTTTGTACTCAAATCTTTATTGATTAGTTGATAAAGAGAAGAGCTGTTCCTACCGGTTTTTAGGTCTTTGCAGTGTCAAAAAAAAATTAAAAAATAATATCAAAATATTCCTTAGGCTAAACCATAATTAATTGAAGTTGTATTATTAACACAAATAAATATGTTAATTTACCTATTATTACCGGAGTTTATTTAAGGTTTATTTAAATAATAAATTTTATTTATTATATTTTAGGTATCAATGAAAAAAGCAAATAAACTAAATGAAGTATAAATTTTTAACTAATAATTATGGCAAAATATAAGTTTGATGGTAAATATTTAAAGCAAGGCGGAACAACTATTGCAAACGTATCAGGAGATAGAATTAGAAAAGGAACTGGAAGTTCAGTAGTATGTAATATTTCTGGTGATAAAGTTAGAAGTGGTACTAGTTCTTCTGTCATTTGTAATGTTTCAGGTGATAACATAAGACAAGGATCTGGAAGTTCAACAATTGGAAAGATGCGAGATGTAAGAAGAGAAATTGATGGACCAGGTGGGACAACACTTGCTGCGCTATGGTTCTGCTTTATTAAATGATATTACAATTACAAAAAATAAAATGTCATCTATAACTGATTCTCCAATTTCAAAACTTGAAGAAGATTTTTTAAGTATTGAAAAGTATTCAAAATCTTTATCAAAGTTTATTCAATTAAGTGATACTCCTATAACCATTGGTTTACAAGGCGAATGGGGAACCGGAAAAACATCATTAATGTCCTTAATTCTTGAAGAATTCGACTCCGAAGAAAATCAAAAAAAAATTGCTACTTCTTGGGTAAATACCTGGGAGTATAGTATGTTTAAAAATGCCAGAGAGACAACACCAAGTGTCCTTAAAGGAATGTTAGAGAAATTAAAGGATTCATGCAAGGAAAGAGATGTTTGGACTATTCAAGATGACGTTAAATCTGCATACCATAAAGCTGGTAAATTCCTTTCGGGAATCGCAAACCAAGTTATTGCAAGTCAAACTGGTGTAAATGTCAGAGATGCAGCAGATGGAACCAAAAATGAATCGGTAATCATAGCTGAAATTGCTGAGATAAAAGAACTTATTTCAGGTCTAATTAAAGATTTAATAAATGACAAAAAAAATCCTGTTGAAAAAGTAGTTTTTTTTGTAGATGATTTAGATAGAATACCACCAACAGATGCGGTAGAGGTATTAGAATCTCTCAAAAATATTTTTGATATTCCTAACTGTATTTTTATTCTAGCTATTGATTATGAAGTAGTTGTAAAAGGATTAGAAGGCAAATTTGGTCCAAAAACAAAAGAAAATGAAAGAGAATTTAGATCTTTTTTTGATAAAATCATACAAGTTCCATTTACCATGCCTGTTGGAGCTTATGATATCACTTCGTTTTTAAAAGAAAAGCTTAAAAAACTTAGTGTAGATATTGAAGATGAAAAAGTTGGTTTAGTCACAAAAATTGTTGGTTACACAGTCGGAAATAATCCAAGAAGCTTAAAAAGATATTTGAATACGTTCAGCTTAATTAACCAGATTATTGAAGATGATGATGAAAATGATAAAGATAATGAGAATATTATTCTACTTTTTGCAGTACTAGGAATTCAAATTTCTTATCCAAAAATATTCAGAATTCTAACTCAAAATCCCAATTTTTTGTTTTGGGATAAAGAATTTGGTAATAAAATTGGAATTGATTTAGATAAAACTAAAGAAGACTTACAAAAAGTTGGAGAATCAGAACTAACAGACGAACCTTGGGAACAAGTTATATGGGGATTTTGTCAAAAAGATCCCTTTTTAAAGGTAAAATGTATTAGTATTTTAGAATTATTAAACTTTCTAAGAGAAATAACAAGGGAAGAAGCCGGAAAGAAATGGGAAGAAAATTCATTACACAATCAACTAAGCTCCGTTTTAGAATTTGCAGCAATTACCAATGTGGATGATGACTTAGCAACAAAACAAGCTGTAAGCAAAGTTGGCTCTAGAACTTATTACGAAGGAATTGATGGATATATTTTAGAAAATAAAGAATCATCAAATTATTCAAAAGAGCATGAAGCTGTTTTAATAGCTATAGATAAAAAATTAAGAGAAATATATGCTGACGAAATATCTAGCGAAAATATATTAATAGACTACAGCAAAACTGGAGGTTTAGTATTGAATTGGAAAAAGAAAAGTGGAGGAAAGTTTTTTCAAATAAGAATGGGGAAAACAGAATCTTTTGTAGATGCTCCAAAAAAACACTTTTTGCGTTGTTATGTTTATAAAAGTTCTAAGGATTATCAACATCCAGAAATTTTAAGTTTATTTCCAGCACAATCGATGCACTCTAAATGGATGTTTTCTTGTATAATAAGGGATTTAAATGATTTTGAGATTCTTTTAGATTCTAAATTAGTTGATAAAGGAATTAAAGCTAATGAACAAAAAATAAAATATCTCCATCCTTCTAATTTGGAAAAAACATCTGAGCTTAAACCATATTTTAAAGAAGATATTGAAAAAGTATTAAACCAAGGTATTAAGTTCTAAATGAAAACATTTTTAATTAAAAGAAATCCAGACTTTACCACACATGGAGTTCTAGTTAAAAGAAATGTCGTAAATAAAGAATTTTCTGAAAGTAGAATTAATGGCTTCCCCTTCTCTAATAAGTTAAATATTGGAGATAAGATATTAGTCTCTGAAACAAGTTATGGAATTTATGCTTATGGAAATGTGACCAAGGTTGATGAAATAATTGAGTTTAAGTCAGTAAATGAAATCTTAAATTACACAGAGAAAAACAAAATTAAAGACGTCAAATATTGGTACAACTTAATTTTAAGATTTAAACAGAAAAAAGAAAACGACAATAATCCGGTTTTAAGATTTCAAAAATACTTTATAGAGCAAAAATTACTCAACAGAACTATTCCATTTTTTGAAGAAATAAAAAGTCTGAAAGAAATTCAGAACTCCATTTATGAAGTCAAAGATTTAGAAATTTTAAAATCTATTGACTCGTTTATTAAAAAACCTAGAAGCATAAAATTAGAAAAATTTGACTCAAAAATTCCCAATAGTTTGAGGATGGATTTGTATTCATTGTTCAATCAGAAATACAATATATCGACTTGGATAGACATAGACCATTTTATCCCAAAATCAGTAGGTGGGCCAGGAAATATAGCTGAAAATCTTGTCCCTGTAGGATTCTCACTTAACAGATATAAAAGTAATGCTATTCCCAAAGGACTATTTTATCACGCAAATAAAAATAAGGAATTAAAAAAATACGTTAAAAAAGAATACTTAAAAGAAAATACTCCCAATTACATTTCCAACAAAGATTTTAAAAGTTCTAATGAAGATGCAAGAAAAATTATCGACTTGGTAAAAAA
>PAST01000045.1 GCA_002713405.1 Crocinitomicaceae bacterium
AAGAAATTGCAGATTGAATTTGACTTTTATCAATTTGTCCTAAAAAAGAAACATTGTTTTTTGCATTATTTTTTAGTTTTTCTAAATGTTGACCTTTTCCAAAAATTACAAAGTGAATATTTTCGTTGTTTTCTAAATGATTGCTTGCCTCAATTAAATATTCCATTGCATTGGACGCACCAAGAGATCCAGTATACCCAACAATAAATTTATTTTTCGGAATTAAATTAGAAATGCTTTTTTCTAGTTCTTTAGATTTTTTCATTTCTTCTAAATTAAATCCATTAGGAATATGCACGAATTTATCTTTATTCATACCTCTACTTTCCATATGTGGTTTTGCATTGGGCAATAATGAAATTACTTTATCTGATTTTTTGTATGCAAATTTTTCAAACCATCCAAAAAATAAAACAAGTGGATTTAATTTAGAAAAGCCTCCAATTTCTATTAAGCTAAGTGGCCAAATATCTCTTACTTCAAAAATTAATTTTGCTTTGTATTTTATTGACCATAGGTAAGCATTAATTATTGGAAGTGGGGAAAGAGAAGATACGATTATCACATCTGGATCATTTAGCTTTTTCTTTGGAAGAAAAAATAGATTAAGCATGAACTGAATCATTACTAGTACTCTGCCAATACTTTGAGATCCTTTATATTTTGAAACTTTTACCCAAGTAAAAGGAATTCCATCGACATCCTCCAACGTGAATTTTCCTTTAGTTACAGGAAGTTTGTAAAATAAATGAGAATAAGAAGCACTAATAATATGGGGATGAAATCCTTTTTTTTTTAATTCTTTAGCAAAATACCAAGACCTAAAATTCATCCCATGAACCTTTGATCCGCAATACTGGTTTATTATCCAAATATTATTATTCATTGGTTTGTATTTTGAATCTTGCTTTTAACCATTGTTGTTTTTAAGATTTGCAATTAAAAATCTTAATGCTAAAGATATCGAAAGAATGTAAAATACACTTTGTACAATAGTTACTAGATATAGAATTTGATTTTTCTCATTTAAAAAGTAATGGCCTGAAACCAATGTTATTATTATTAATCCCAAATGGAAAACATCAAAAAAGAAAATTTCTTTTTGTTTTTCTAATCTTATGAAAACATAGGATAGGGAAGAGGCAATAAACATAATTGCCATCCAAGGGCTAATAACTTTAATTGCATCCATTAGTCCATCCCACTTTTCACCGAGAATTGAAGTTAATAATGAGGTAGGAGTAATTACTAGAATAATCCACCCAAGAAGAGTAAAGATGAATAATCTTTTCAACCAATAAGTATAAGATTTATACAATGCTCTTGGATTTTTTATTTGCGCGATTTCATTGTAATAGACTTGTGCAAATGAGGAAGAGAACATCATAATTAATAATCCAAGATATTGAATTGCTGCCGCTAGTAATCCACTGAATTTTTCTCCATAATAGTGGGTGAAAAAAATTAGCGTAATTAGATTGATTGAGTTCCCAACAAATACGCCTGGAGAACTGAACCAAATGAATTTCTTGTGTTTTTGAATTAATTCTTTTTCTAAAGTTTTATTTTTTTTAACCCAATTATGATTTTGAAAATATTTTCTTACATAATTAATATTACAACTTACTAAGCCAATTAACCTGCCAATTACCAGTCCCATAAAATTAAAACTTAATAAACCAGTAACTATTTGTGCTAAACTTCCTGAAGTACTATGAATTACTCTGGAAGTTGTTATAGTGAGAAAGTTTTTTGATCTAGTGAAAAATTGTCTTGAAATTTGAATGATTCCATTAGAGAAAATTGCTAATGGCATTAGAATTATCAAAAGCCATTCATTTTGAAAAACTTTTATTTCATTAATAAAATAGAATGTAAAAACAACTCCTCCAATTAAAGAAATAATTACAGCGTATTTTAAACAAATTCTTAATAAAGAGAGTGCTCTATTATCTTCTCTTTCTAGAATAAGTCCACTTTCAAGTCTAAGAGCAGCTACACTGCTGAAAACTGCAGCAAACTCGAAGAACAATCTAAATGGTGCATATTCTTCAGGACTGTAAAAGTAACGTTGTAAAATAATTATAGCACTAAAGTTGATGATCTGAGCAATAGTAGTACCAGAAAATATTGTTAAAACATTTTTTAAAAATTGATTTTTCTCTGATTTATTCAAGTCGTTAAATATTTTTTATTGAACCATTGGAAAAAAAAGACAGTATTAAAAAAAGCATAGAAAATAACCCCGCTTTGTGTTTCAAGAACAGATTCTGTCATAAAGTTTAAAATCATAATTACTAAAAATAATGCGTATATATAATCTTTTTGTCTTAAAGAAGCATACAACATCCCAAAAGTAAAAAATGCTAATATTAAAAACCCAAAAATACCATGGTCTAGTAAAACTTGTAGATATTGATTATGAGAGTTGTAATTTTTCTTATACATATAATCGTAACCATCCTTTTTATATTGTTCTTGAAGTACTTTTTTGCTTAATCCTGTTCCATATCCAGTTATCCATTTTTCTTTAACTAGTNTTAAGGAAGTAGACCATGTTTTTTTTCTGACCAATGTTGANGATCTTACTTTTTTCTTTTCACNTTTNTGAAAGGTNTTGGTNATAATNTCNTTAAANCGATTTTGAATNGTTTCATTTGTNNAAATCACTGTAGAGAANGGTATNATNAGAACAAGAAAATATATAAGTGTTTTTTTACTGATTTTTTTNCNNTAGAAGATANAAGAGATAAAAAATAGATNAANTAATATATTGGTTATCCAACCAGTTCTAGAAGATGCAATTAGTATAAAAAACGATAGAAANCTTANNATTATAAAGCTTGANTTTTTNGGAANTTNTAAATCCTTAATAGGCTTCAAATTATTTANATAAATTAAGCCAATAACAAAATTTAAGTACATAGTNAAATATCCAGGNTGATGAAANANNGAAAGAGANGTNTATTTNATAGCATTNACATCATTTAAGAAAAAGTAGGATATNATNGCNTTAAGNATACAAAATAAGGTAGCAGTTACAGAGCCGTAGATGAAAAATTTTAGAATTNCTGCTAAATTAATTTTGTTGGATNGATAACCAATTAAAATTAAAATAGGGANTATAAATAATGTGATTTTTGTAATAAGATTNNCTAAATATTCATCNATTTTNTTTAATAATAACAGTTGAATAAANGGAAGCAACCACAGACTTGTAATGCTTAATTTAATCCANTTTTTTTTNATTTTCAGTTGACTATAATCTCCATAAANTAAACATGCAATAGAAAAGATAACCATAAGAAAACGTACTNTGGTTTTTTCTANNGGNAGAAGAAATGCAATCAATAACAGNAGAAAGTTTAAAATTCTTATTTTATTGAAATATTTTACAATTGAATTTGTCATTAAATANNTTGNGTTTCTCTAGTTAGCAACCNAGTGTTTTNTAAATATTAATAAGTTTAAATTCCTCATTGNTCCAGTTGTATTTTTCTTNNACAAGACGACTTCCATTTTGTCCCATTTCTTTTGCTTTTTNTGGATTTNTTANAATAAATTCTATTGCTTTAGCAATNTCATTGGGGTTTTCAGGATNAACACATATTCCACAATTATTTTCATCTATTATATCTTTATATAGTTTGAAATTAGATGTAATTACAGGNAGACCAATGGCCATATATTCAAAAATTTTGGTAGAATANGATTGAGTATAGTTGCTTATTGGCTTAAGAATACTCAAGCCTATTTTTGAATTTTGCGAATATTTTAATCCTTTNATCAAAGGTAAACTACCATAAAGTTTAAAATTTTCTTTTATGTCGTTAAGTTGCTCATTATCAATTAATTCTTTGGTATANGGACCGATAAAATGTNCNAAAATATCAGGTATTTTCAGTCTTAAAATTTTCAATGCTTGTATTAAAACATNAAATCCTCTATTATTGGATATTCCTCCAATGTAGAANATTTCATTNTTTATTCTATTCTCAGAATAAAATTTTTTCAAATGATCTATTTTCGGCATGTTTAGAACAGTAACTAAATTTTTATTNAAAGACGAATAATATTTTTTGTAGGAATGCTCAGCAATTATTAGAGCATCAAATTTTTTTANTTTTTTAATTTCATAAAGTCTATAAATTTTTGAAATTATTTTTCTTANGNTTTTGGGAATATACTCTTTACTTAAGATTTGTAATGCAATATTTTCATGAATGTCAAATATTACTTTCTTTCCATCTCTCTTTAGTTTTAACCCTATTCTNATTAGTTCTGGATCATGCAAATGATAGATATTGCAATTAAGTTCTAATGCNTTTTTATANACNTCATTANTNGNTNTAAANATNCTTCTAAATCTATTTTTTTGTTTTCCCACATCAAAAATTGAAATATNATCTTTGATTTCATTTCCAAGNCCATCTGCTATTANNAAGCTTACNNNNCTATTATCNNTTGCNAACGACTGGCATTGNTTNTAAAANATTCTTGTGTCAAATCTATNGTGAGCAGAACTTAAATGACNAACTTTAATCATGTNTTTGNCTTTANTTCTTTAAAGTGGAAAANAGAAATTGCATACAAAGCAAAAAGTACTCTTAAATCCACAATTGAAGAGGANTTCATCGCATTCAAAAACAGAACAATAACTGCTAAAAGTGCAAAGTTTGACAAATAATTTTTAAATATTTTAATATTTGTTAGTACCAATCCCAGTATTATTAGTAGTCCAATTAACCCAAGTTCAAAGAAAATTTCTAAAATGATATTATGTGGATAAAGTCTTTTGTCTTCATTATTAAACTCATTTGAAAAACTTCCTAAGCCATAACCTAGGAAAACGGATTTTGAATTTTGAAAAATTTTTTCTTTTGAAAAAATAAAATATTCTAATCGTTTATTGTAAGAATAATTATCGTCTTTAGTAGTTAGTTGATTGTCATTTTCTTCAAAATCAATTTCTGAATTAGAAGATAAAACATCAAAACGATAAACTGTTCTTTTTATTATCTCTTTGTAATTACTAGAGNTTAAATAAAATGTTCCATTTATAAAGAGAATTACAAAAATNGATTTTATTAATTGTANTACCATTTTTCTGTCAATTTTTNTANNTATTANAAGATAAATACTTANAATAACAAGAGAAAACANNCCCATTATAATAGGAAATCTNCCAGCTAATAAAATAATTAGATTAATNGATANTAGTAACAGATAGATTATTTTTTTATGATTTTTAATGTAAAAAATTAAAAAAATGTTTGCNGCTAAGAATTGACCTAAAGTAAGATACCAACCTTGAATATATACTTCATTAAATTGAGAATGGAAAGGGAAATTTTTTGAAAGTGAGTTTGGGTTTATAATGAAAAAAAACAAGCTAAAAAAGAAAAGAAAAAAAGAAAAATACAATGTAAATTTCTTAATGTTTAATTTATTTATAATAAGNACTGAATAAAAGGCTAATAAGTTGGTTCCTAAAGCTATAAGCTTATACCAAGCATAACTTTCTGAGGAGGTATAAAANNTAGATATAAAGCACCAAATGAAAAATAGAATTAAAAAGAAATGATTTGTGAATTCATTTTTAAGTCTTTGAATAGAAAAATCTTTTTTTATTATTATCATAGTGACCAATAGGCCACCAAAAATTAATGTAAATGGAATTGAAGTAGAATTATCTCCAGAAAATGAGAAAAATAAACTTTTAAACATTCCTGATAAAAGAAACAAAACTAGAAAAAGTTCGACATCTATTTTTCTTAAAAAATTAACCACTTATTAATTNTAAGAATTATTTACTATATCTAATTTAAATATTCTAAATACATATAATTTCACNAAACTAAGATGTTACAAACATCTAATTAATGAAATTTATAAATANATTTTCTGAAATTTTGAATTTAAGAATTGNTTTTAAAGTAATTCCAATACCATTCTATAGCAGAATTCAATCCTTGTTTTAAATTATGACTAGGTCTATAGTTCAATAATTTTTGTGCTTTTTCAATAGANGCTAAAGAATGTTTTATATCTCCAATTCTTTCTGGACCATTTTTAATTTCAATATTTTTTATTTCAGAATCAAAATTAGAAAGTAAGTCTCTTAAATTTTCAGCCAGTTCTTTTAAAAATGATTGGTCTCCACAAGCTACATTGTAAACTTGATTTAATGCATCTGGGTTCTTGGTAGTTGCAGCNAATTCATTGGCTTGAATTACNTTGTCTACATAAGTAAAATCTCTACTTTGAGACCCATCNCCATGAATCACAGGTTNNTGATGATTAATAAATGCTTTGATAAATTTTGGTATTGCAGCAGCGTANGCACCATCAGGATCTTGTTTTCTTCCAAANACATTAAAGTACCTTAGTCCAATAAGTTCTAANCCATATAGATTAGAGAATACTCCAGCATACAGTTCGTTTACATATTTAGTTACTGCATAAGGCGATAAAGGNAAACCAATTTCATTTTCAATTTTAGGTAGTTTTTTTGAGTCTCCATATGTCGANGAACTTGCGGCATAGACAACTCTTGAAATATTTTTTTGTTTTGCTGCCCATAAAATATTTATAAAACCGTTGATATTAATGTCGTTAGTTTTTAATGGACTCTCAATTGACCTTGGGACGGAACCTAAAGCTGCTTGGTGAAGAATTAAATCTATTTCTTGGCAGGCTTTTAAACAATCTTCTAAATCGGTGATATCACCCACTANCATTTTAAAGTTTGGGTTGCTTAGAAAATTTTCTANATTTTCTTTTTTACCAGTGATGAAATTATCTAAACAAGTAACCTTATTATTTTTGTTTAATAAGTATTCTATGATATTACTCCCAATAAATCCTGCTCCNCCTGTTACAAGTACTTTTTTATTTTCTAATGACATTAATTAATTCAATTAATCTTCTAATTCATTTCTAAGATTGANAATTTCTTTGCTAAGTTTCTCAATTTCTACAGAATTATTTTTAGTTACTGAATCATTGGCGTACTCTAAAGCTGTCATGGCCAATAAATCTTGCATATCATTTACTGCATAATTCTCCTTTAGATTTTTAATATT
The DNA here is from genome assembly GCA_002713405.1 of Crocinitomicaceae bacterium. Taxonomy (GTDB): domain Bacteria; phylum Bacteroidota; class Bacteroidia; order Flavobacteriales_D; family Parvicellaceae; genus MED-G20. Next base: position 7,086 of record PAST01000045.1, read on the forward strand.
ATTTTCAATTTCAGAAACAGATTTTCTNATTTTCTCNTCATCATTTCTGTTAATTGTNAATGGATAGGTTCTGCCTCCAATTACTACTTTAATAGAAAGTTCGCTCATATTTTTATTTATTTAGTAATGCAATACATTTGTCAATTTCTCTAACCATTTCATTAATCATTAATTTCACTTCCTTNGTTGAACCAACCTCTTTTCCCTCAATCTGACTGGCTAATTTCAGCATTTTTACGTTTTCATTTAAATNTGAAATTTTAGTTTTAAGATGGGTTATCTCTTTTCCAGCAGATAAGATATCTTCATTCAATTTATTATTCTCTTGAATTTTTGTATTTAATTTTTCTTTTAAACTTTTTATGAAACTTCGGATTTCATTTAATGCAGATATTTCTTTTTCCATTGGATTAAGCCATTTATACAAAGTTAGTAGCTAAACTGAATTATTCAAATTTAAAANTAATTGTGAATAAAAAAATAATTTTATAGTACCATATTTATTTAATTATGACAAGATTTGTCTAATGAANTTCTTAATAAGATTTTTATTTTTTTTTACNGTTTTTTTTTCACTATTATCCATTATTTCTCAAGAAAAAAACAAGTATNATTTTAGATCTCCAATAGGGATTCCAATTCTACTTTCTGGAAACTTTGGGGAATTGAGATCTAACCATTTTCATACGGGTTTAGATATAAAAACCAATGGTAGAATTAATTATAGAATTTACTCTNTTGACACTGGTTTTGTNTCCAGAATTAATATTTCTAAAAGGGGCTATGGNAAAGCGATATATGTGGACCATCCAAANGGTTTTACAAGTGTTTATGCTCATTTAGATCATTTCCCAGANAAAATAGAAAAGATTTTAAGAAATCGACAATATGAACTTCAAACAGAAACTTTAACTTATTATTTAGATTCTTTGAATGTAAGAGTTTCCAAAGGAGAAATTATAGCATATTCAGGAAATACNGGAGGATCATCTGGACCTCACTTACATTTCGAAATTAGAGAAACTAAGTCTGAACACCCTATCAACCCCGAGCTATTTAATTTTGATATTGCGGATAGCAAACCTCCAATAATTAAAAAATTGAAGCTTTATTCTTTTTTCAACTTTAATAGTTTAGATANTTATTCTGAAAAAGATTTTCTAACAATTAAAAAAANCCAGCATTANCATCTAAAATACGATAGCATTATTTATATAGATGGATTAAGTGGTTTTGGCTTGAAATCATCAGATTATTACGATAATAGTTCTAATAGGTGTGGAGTTTATTCNATTAAAATGTATATAGACAAGCAACTTAAGTACCAACTAAAATTTAACGAAATTGATTTTGAAACNAATAGACAAACAAATATTCATAAAGACTATAGTGCCTACCAAAAACTAAGAGAAAAAATCCATAAAATGTATATTCATCCTAATAATGAGTTACAGATTTATAAGAAAAATATTGGNAATGGTTTGATTTGTTTGCAAGACACATTGATTCATGAAATTCAAATCATTGTTGGAGATATTAAAAACAACATTTCTAAATTAAAATTTTATGTTAAAAATAAATCTATTACTAACTGTGATAATGATTTTTCATTTCAGCATAAACAGCCAACTAAAGTTTACTCATCNGATAGTTTGATGTTAGTAATTATGGATACCAATACACTTTATGATAACTCCCCAATTTATCCAATTATAAAANAAAGTATTTATACTTTTAANAANCCCAATGTTCCACTAAAAAGAAAGTTTATTTTATCNATNAANTTNNCNAANAATGNACNATCNNANAGANATAAATTATTTNTTGGAGAATTGACAAAAAACGGNAATATTATTAATAAAAATGCAGATATTTCANANGATTGGATATCGGCTGAAGTTAATAAGTTTGGTAGNTTTAAAATATTAACTGATACAATACCACCAAAGATTAANCACGTAGGAAATAACTTTCAAAAAAATAAAAATCAAGAACTTGTTTTTAAAATTTTAGAATTACAAAGTGGTGTTGATCAATACAATGTTTTTATTGACAATAAATGGGTTCTTTCCAACTTTAGTCCTAAGAATAATAGACTAAAAGTTACTTTGGACAAATATTCAAATGTTTTNTCTGGAAATCATAGTTGTAGAGTTGAGGTTTNAGATGAAAGAAAAAATAAAACTATTTTAGAATTTGATTTCAAAGTCAATTAAATATTAACATTCTTTAAAATGCTTGTTAAATTTTACTTTATTAACATTTAAAATGTTTTTCTTTATTGTAAATGTCTAAAAAGAAACAAAAGAAAATATTTGTTCTAGATACGTCTGTTATCTTACACGATCACAATTCTTTACATTGTTTTGAAGAGAATGATATAGCTATACCAATTACTGTTTTAGAAGAACTAGACAGCTTTAAAAGAGGTAATGACACCAAAAACTTTGAGGCTAGAGCATTTATTAGAGTTTTAGATAGATTAAGCAANGATTTTACNCTTCAAGAATGGGTGCCTATTAATGGAATTGAAAGTGGGAAGTTTAAAATAATCATGGAAGATGAAAGTNTTACCAATAACGCTGTCAATATTTTTGGAAATAAAAATGATCATAAAATTTTAAATGCTGCTTTAAGTCTTAAAATTTCTAATAAAGATTCTAACATAATCCTAGTCTCAAAAGATATTAATTTACGTCTTAAAGCAAAAGCATTGAATATTACTGCAGAGGACTTTGAAACTGGAAAAATTGATAGAGACAGTACTCTTTACAATGGCAAACAACTAATTGATAAAATAGATTCTAATTACATTAATAAGCTTTATAAAGATGGTCTTGCAAAAGATTTGAGTGTTTTAAAAAATAGAATTATTTCNAANAGCTTTTACATTATGAAGAACGGTAAAAGTTCGGTTTTGGGTTATTACAATCCACATGAAAAGCATNTAGAAAGAGTNGATAAACAATATGCTTATGGAATAAAACCCAAGAATGCAGAGCAAACCTTTGCACTTCATGCTCTACTAAATCCCGATATTAANCTTGTTTCACTACAGGGAGTTGCTGGAACTGGAAAAACTCTTTTGGCTTTGGCTAGTGCCTTAGAACAACATAATCTNTACCACCAAATTGTTTTGGCTAGACCAATAGTTCCANTGAGTAATAAAGATATTGGTTATCTNCCAGGAAATGCAGATGAGAAAATTAACCCCTATATGCAGCCACTTTTTGACAATCTAAAATTCATTAAAAATCAATTTGGAAGTAAAGAGAAAAAATTTAAAAAAATTGAAGAAATGCAAGAANAAGGAAAATTAACGATTTCTGCTCTGGCATTTATAAGAGGNAGAAGCTTGTCTAATGTGATTTTTATTATTGACGAAGCTCAAAATCTAACTCCCCATGAGGTNAAAACCATTATTACNAGNGCAGGAGAAAATACCAAAATTATTTTCACTGGAGATGTTTTTCAAATTGATACTCCTTATTTAGACGAGCAGAGTAATGGTCTTTCTTNTCTTATAGATAGACTCAAAGGAGATGACCTTTTTGCCCATATAACATTAGAAAAAGGAGAAAGATCCGAATTAGCTAATCTAGCAAATGATTTATTATAGTGATTAATTACAAAACTGCACGTAAATTCGGATCCCTAGAATTGTTGGCAAAACAAGTTGTTGAGGGCTTTATTACTGGCTTACATCAAAGTCCATTTCATGGTTTCTCGGTAGAATTTGCAGAGCACAGATTATATAATAGTGGAGAATCGGTTAAACATTTAGACTGGAAATTATTAGCAAGAACAGATAAACTGTTTATTAAAAGATATGAAGAAGAAACGAATTTAAGATGTCATATTTTTATAGACTCTTCTTCTTCAATGATGTTTCCAGTGGATCAGCCTTACAATAAATTTACTTTTTCTGTAGATGCTGCAGCAGCTCTTATTTTTTTAATGAGAAAACAAAGAGATGCATTTGGGTTATCTATTTTTAGTGATAAATTAGATTTTTATTCACCAGCAAAATCATCTTTAACACATCAACGTTTTTTACTTGCTAATATTGAAAGAATTTTAGAGAAGCAGAAAAAAAGTTTTAAAAATAAAAGAACAAATATTGCAAAAATGCTAAATGCTTTAGCATCTAAAATTCATAAGCGTTCATTGGTTTTTATTTTTTCAGATTTTATGGCGATTGACAATCCNGAAGATTTTGCTAATTCTATNAAACATTTAAGNNACCATTTACACGAAATTGTAGTTTTTGATGTTTCTCATTATAATCTAGAAACCCAATTAAATTTAAAAAACAAATATTACAATGTTGTCGATGTTGAAACTGGTGAATCCATTAAAATGCATCCAAAGCAAATTAAAGAAAAGTATATATTAGAAAGAAATTTTATAAAAAATAAAATACACAACCTGCTGAAACAACAAAAAGTAGANCTGATTAATGCCGATATTGAAATAGGTTTTGATCAAATTTTACTGGAATATTTGTTGAAGAGAAAAAAAATATATTAAAAATCTATTTAATTTCTTGTTACTCCAGACAAAAAAATTAAATTTACCATCCATATGGACCGGTAGTTCAGTTGGTTAGAATACCTGCCTGTCACGCAGGGGGTCGCGGGTTCGAGTCCCGTCCGGTCCGCATTAGCTCTCCATATTTATGGGGAGCTTTTTTTTATTTTTNANTTTAAAGATTAAACTTTTAAAATTTGGATTTATATTTATCCTTAAAAATTATAATATGAGTGAATCTGTACCAACATTTGAAAACCCTCAAAANAATTCTTCGAATAGGTATGAAAGACCTATNTTACTAAAGGTTTTATGTATTTTAAGCTGGGTAGGCTCTGGAATACAAATAATTGTTTCTACTCTTTATTCTTTATTTATTAACGAATCTGTAAAACAAGAAATGTATAGTCTTCTCCCTAATGAAGAAATGGTAGATATGTACAANGATATTTTTAATTTAATGGACAAAACTTCAATTTGGTATCTAATACTTTACCTTGGTAATGTTGCCTTTGTTTATATGATNTGGAATTTTAAAAAAATTGGATTTTATGGCTACTGCTTAATTCAACTACTTATTTTATTGGTTCCTTACAGTGTAAATCCATTTGATTTTAATCAACTTTTGATTTCTACAATATTTCCAATAATATTCATCGTTTTATATGGTATTAATTTAAAGCATTTAAAAAACTAGTAATTTATTTCATTTTTAATCATTAAACTCTTAATAATTTATAAATATTTGGTTAATTAACTTTGATTTTAAAACTGTTAATCCCTTTAATATTTATATATTTATTTGACAATGTCTAAAATTTTGAGATTTATTTTAATTGTAATTTTTTCACTTTACAATATCCAATTTTTATACTCACAAGAACTAAGTTCGTTTAAAGATAAAAATCAGTATAAATTTTCAGGATCAATAAATCTTCAATCAGCATTATATTTCAGCTCAGATTCAGTTAAACTTAGAGATCCTTTTTTTTGGCAACTTTCAGGAAATTTTAATATTTCAACTCCGATTTTCACAATACCTATTTCTTTAACACTAAGTCAACAACAAAAGTTTGATTTTGATAACTTTTTACAATCACAAAAAAATGCAGTAACACAGCCTTTTAATCAATTTGGAATGAGTCCTAAATACAAAAGCTTAACAACTCATATTGGTTACAGGAGTTTAAAGTTTTCGGAATTTTCATTAAGTGGGAATCAATTCATGGGAATTGGGACTGATTTCTCTCCTAAAAATGGAATCTTTAAATGTAAAATAGTTTATGGGAGATTTGCAAAAGCTATTGATACAATCTTACCGGGAGATTTTTCCAAAACTTTTGAGAGGTGGGGGTATGGAATAAATACTATTATTGGTAATGATAAAAACAATTTTGGTTTAATTCTATTTAAAGCAAAAGATATCTCAAATTCAATTTCTGGATTTGATACATTAGTTACTTCTCAACCTGCTGATAACTTAGTATTTGGAATTACGACCAAGCATAAGATAAATAAGAAAATCAACTTTGATGCAGAGATTGATTGGAGTGCTTATACCTATGACACAAGAAGAGAAGATTCAAAATTAGAAGGCTATACATATTTAAATAACTCAGGGTTTCTTTTTTATGCAAACACCACTTCTTACCTTTCCAAGGCAATGAATTATAATTTAAATTTTAAAGAAGAAAAGTTTAATGTAAAACTATCATACAGAAGAATTGATCCGGAATATAGAACAATGGGATCGGTATATTTAAATAATGACTTTGAAGATATATCAGGGACATTAAAATATAAGTTTTTAAAAGGAAGATTAAATTTAGGCTTAACAGGTGGTATTCAAAGGAACAATCTTAACAAAACTAAAGTTTCAGAAACTTTAAGGTTGATTAATTCAATAAGTTCTAATTATTCACCTGTAGATAATAAATGGAATCTAAATTTTGGTTTTTCTAATTTCAATTCTCAAAGTCAAATGTCTGTTGTTAATTTTGGAGATACAATGCGATTTGCACAAATCACTAAGAGTTTAAATCTACAATACTCATTAAATAGTAAATTAAAAGGTAATAATTTATCATCGTTTTTTTCCTTTAATTTTCAAGATGCAAATGTTGGAAGTAATATAGGGTCAATTAATCAACAAGAAACAAAAACAAATTTTTATAACGCTTCGATTGGTTCAAGTTTAATTTTATCAAAAGTCAATACAAATATCAATTTATTAATTAACGCTGTAAATAATATTTCTAATGAATTATCTTCAAGCGGCATAGGACCAACATTAAGTATTTCAAAAGGTTTTAAAACCAAAAAAAATCAAATTCGAACAAATCTTTCTTTTTCTTATCTTAAATCATATGTTGAATGGGTATCTTCAGGACAAATCATTAATAGTGTTTGTTCTTTGAATTATCAAATTTCTAAAAAACAAACATTAAGTTTAAATACTTCATTGTCTCAAAGAAAAATTTCAAATAATGAAAATTTATTTGAGTCTATAACTACTTTAAACTATAATTTAAGATTTTGAGTTTTTTAAATAAAATATTATTAATTAAATTATTTATTTTATTTCAAATAAATTATTTCTCTCAGTCTTTGCCTGTTCAGGCCAATTTAGTATTAAATCCTCCTCATCCAATTACTTATTCTAAGTATACTGATTTGGGTTCTAATTCTTTACAACTAAACCTAAGTTTTTTAGATCTAAATGAACCAAGTTGGGACGTTTATTTTTCAATTTCAATTGAAAGTCAGGATATTAAGATTTCTACTAAACCAAATTTTAAGCCCAGTATTCCTACTACTTTGTTTTCTGGTGTTCCAAAAATTTTACAAGGCTCAGACTTTTATGAATATTTTGATTTCAATAACGTTACTTTTCAAAATATAGACGCTTCAACAATAAATTCATCAGGTAATTTACCTGAAGGTTTTTATACTTTTTCAGTAACTGTTTTAGATTATAGATCTGGCATACCTATATCGTTAACAACTCGTAATTCTGCATTTTTAAGTTTAGAACAGCCTCCAATTATTATTTCTCCAGCATGTGAAACTACAATAGAACCATCCTCTAACCCAAACATATTTTTTAATTGGCAAATGGCTGGAGGAAGTTCTCCTTCAACAACTTTAAACTCTACTTACAAATTGTTTTTGTATCAAGTAACTGACGATGATACTGATTATCAAAGCGCAGTTCAGAATAATAAAGCTCTAAAAATATTCGAATCTGATTTTTTAAATACACCTAATTTTGTATTTAATTCTTCAAATCCCTCTTTTACAAATCTACANCCTGGAAAGAANTATGTNTANAGNNTAAGAGCATTAGATGCTCAACAAAATAATATTTATAATAATGATGGATATACAGAATGGTGCTGGTTTTATTANGGATATCCTGAAGATGGNTATATNTCTCTTACATATCCCAATGATAATTATATTTTTCCAAAAANTGAATCTCCATATCTAAGTTGGTTGCCNTCTGATAAATCATCATCTGGTCAGCAATTTGTATATGAAATAAAAGTTTGTGAAGTTTTAGAGGGTCAAACAACAAAAGAAGCTGTTGAAAATAATATTCCATGGTTATCTAAGACAATGCCTCCTTCTCAGAGTCAAAGTGGTGAAATAAATTATCTAAATAAATCTCTTGGAAATGGGAAAAAATACGGATGGTTTGTTCAAGCATCTACATCAGGTCAAATTGTTGCTACAAGTGATACCTTAACATTTAATTCTTCTCCTCTAATCTCTAGTTTTATTGCAGGAAATACAACAGTAAAAATTGTTTCATTAGAAAACAACAACTTAGATAGCTTAAGAGGTGTAGCTAGAATTCAGCTTTCTCAAGACCCTCAAGACTATATAGAAACAAATTTTTCCAACCTGGAAATTCTTCAGGGATCATCAAATTATATTCTAAATGGTGGAGAAATTAGTTTTGATTTAAGTAATAAAGATAGTTTAAAGCTAAATCCAAACCAGTTTGAGAATGGCGATGCCTATTTTATTTATGATAAAGGTAGAGTGAATAGAGACGGTTTTAACATTTATGGCAAGGCTAACTGGCCACTTCCACATCCAGTTTCAAGTACAAGCAAAAGTAATGTTACATCTAATTTTCAATGGTTTGGAGTAAAGCCAAACTATACAATGTTTGGTGAGTCTAATTTAGATTCTTCAAATACATTTGATTTGCTAGATCCAATGAATTTTAAAATTGATCTATCAAAAAATTCAAAATTTATTATTAACGATAATAATTATGATCTGAAACTTTTAGGAGATGTTTACATAAATAGTTCTGTTAAAACTAGTGACGATGTTGGATATAGGTTTTATTTTGGATATCCAANNCCAGAAAATCAACTAAATTATATTGAAGTTAGANANATNCAAAGTTCTCCAAANTCTCCAANNAACACAATTACTCCAATTGAAAATTTAAATCTTGGAATTATNTTTAATGANGGAATAATTGATTTTTCAGAATCTCAATCTCCAGGTAAATTTTCGGGTGATTTGTTCTGGAAAGGAATATATATAGAAAAATTTAAAGTTANAATGTATCAAAATTCATTTGATCCTTCTAGTCAAGTNGAGATNCCAAATATTTTTGATTTTGATGAAGANTTATCTGGNGATAATGAACTATGGGTAAATTCACAAGGTCTACACTTTAAGTATTCAAATTCAATAATTAATGAAGAAGGAACTACATTTAATTCTTTTAAAACTGATTTATATACTTCAATAAGTATAATTGATAATCATGTTGAATCTAATGTTAGTAGTATTGAAGGGTCAATAAAAATACCTATTGTTAGTAAAACTGAAGATTTNACTTTTAAAATACCTATTGCTGATAATGGGTTGCAAGACGGGTTTTTAAATGAAGATTTAACACAAAGAACCTTNAATTTCAATCCNTATGGAGGTGAGAATGCAGTAAATATTTCATTAAATAGAGCAGTTTTCTCAGAAAATAATCACTTGAAATTTGAAATTGATTTTGAAGTGCCAGCTCTAAATTCAACAGTCAGTGGAGTAGATGACTTTAGAGTATATGGAAATGGTTTGATTGGATTTGGTGGAATTAATAAGTCATTAGCTCTAACAAATCAAGTGGCTGGTGTTTATAAAGGTTATTCTACTTTTATTGAAGAAGTGGGTGCGGCATTTGTAGGTGGAGACTATGCTTTTTCTTATAAAGCAACAATTGATATGGGGTCTGATGTTAATGGAGATAATGGACCTCCTGTATTAGCAATTTCCTCAGTTGAATCAGCGGGTACAATTGATTATGTTCAACCTATTGGGACCTCTCTTCCTCCACCAGATATTGAAATTCCTGATAGTGCTAGTGGCGAACAAACTTTAACAATTGCAGATATGAAAATTAAAGTTGATAATCCTGTAGTNGAACTAGATGGATATTTAAATTTAAAACAAAATGACCCCAAATGGGGAACTTGTTTTAGTGGTGGAATAAATGGTAAAATCAAAATCCCTTCTCAGGTTGATTTAGGAGCAAACATGATTGCTGGAGTAATTAATGATATGGACTATTGGTATTTTGATGCTTATTTTAATGATACAGAGGGTATGGGACTTTCAGTCTTTGGCGCTTTTAACCTTACAGCAATGGAAGGAAGAATTTATCGACATATGTCTTATGATACAAATGACAACCAATATGTTGTTGACCCAAATTTAGAGTTTGGTGCAGGATTATATATGCAAATTATTGACCCTCAAGGAGGTAGAATGTTGTCTGCAGATATTGCAGCAGAACTAGAAGTTACAGGAAGTGATTTTGAGGTNANCTTACAAGGNGATTTAAAAATGATAAATGATGATGGCAGAAGTCCTACTGGTGGGATNAGTGGATCTATCAAAGCAGCTGGTCAAGCTATTGCCGAAGAAGCTGTAAACGCAATTGGTCCCATTTCTTTAGATCTACCNCTTGCTGGTGGAAATATGAAAGTTACAGCAAATGGCACCAAAAGTGGGTCATTAAATTATTCAAAAAATGATTTGGAATTTGGTTTGGCTGCGGATGTTGGATCTACCCCNTCTGTTAATTTTAACTATAAAAACAATAATGATGATATAAGTTTTGGTGCTTCAGCTAATGGTAATTTTGACTTNGGTTTATCACTATCNGATGGTAAATCTCTCTCCCTTGGTATGTCTGGTACAAACAGTGGATTTTTTAATATGAACTTCGATGATTTATCATTTAGTAGTGCAATTAATAGAGAAGATAAAACAGGAAATCTTGATTTTGCTTATGGTGATAAATCTTTAAGGTTTGATGTTTTAAGTGATGGTGGTAGTTTTGATTTACAATTAGATCAAAGTAATAGTTTTAATGCTGGATTTAATACTTCAGGTTCTGCATATCTAGGTCTTAGAATCAATAATAATACTTTTAATATTTCAGGTGATAAATCCATAGGATCTGGACTCTTAGATTTTGACATTGATGGAGTTAAGATGACTACTTCTGTTAATATGAATCAAAAAAGTGCTTCTTTTGGGCTTGACGCTTCAGGTGTAAAAATTGATTTTAATGGACAAAATAATATTGGAGGTTCATTTTTATTAGAAATTGGAAATACAAAATTTGATGTTGCTTCAAATATTTCCAATAAAACTGGTCATCTCCAATTTGAAACTGGTGATACAAAATTAGCTGCTTTGTTAGATACTAATAGTCAGGGTAGTCTTTTAGTACAACATGGCCCAGTTGAGTTTGGTATTTCTGGAAATAGTTCTGGTACTGCAGGTTCAGTGGTTTATAAGGATGATAATATAGATTTTGATATTTTTG
>PAST01000046.1 GCA_002713405.1 Crocinitomicaceae bacterium
CCTAATAAAAGAAAGAGGAAAAGAATAAAAAAAGTAAATGTNGAGAAAGCNGGAAAAAAAGCNTTTAAAGANCAAAAAAGACCTTCTAGANCACCTCAAAAAACNGAGCCNNCNCCTGAAGAAATACAAAAAGAAATTAAAGAGACTTTAGCGAGACTAAGNAGCAAAGGAAAATCTAAATCTTCAAAACTTAGACGNGAAAAAAGACAGGCTATNTCAGATAAAATNGAGATAGAAGAATTAATTACAGAACACGAAAAAAGCACATTAAAGCTTACAGAGTTTGTAACGGTTTCAGAGTTAGCTTCAATGATGTCTAAGTCNCCAAATGATGTTATTGGCACCTTAATGTCAATTGGAATATTTGCTTCAATAAACCAAAGACTGGATGCAGAAACTTTGACTATGGTTGCGGAAGAGTTTGGCTTCACTGTTGAATTTGTTAGCGAAGATGTAATAGCTTCAGTTGTNCAAGATTCTCAAAATCCTGAAAATATGCAGAACAGGCCTCCAATTGTTACTGTAATGGGNCATGTTGATCATGGTAAGACATCTCTTTTAGATTATATAAGAAGTGCAGATGTTACGTCTGGTGAAGCAGGTGGGATTACCCAACATATTGGTGCTTATTCTGTAAAACATAATAACAAATTAATTACCTTTTTAGATACTCCTGGACACGAAGCATTTACTGCGATGAGGGCTAGAGGAGCTCAAGTAACAGATGTNTCTATAATTATTATTGCTGCTGATGATAGAGTAATGCCACAAACAAAAGAGGCAATTAACCATTCACAAGCTGCAGGTGTCCCTATGGTATTTGCTTTAAATAAGTGTGATATGTCAACAGCAAACCCNGATAAAATTAAAGAAGAATTATCTGCGATGAATATTTTGGTGGAAGACTGGGGAGGGAAATACCAATGCCAAGAAATTTCTGCAAAAGATGGTNCTGGAATAGACGAATTACTAGAAAAAGTTCTTTTAGAATCTGAGCTTCTAGAACTAAAAGCGGATCCAGATACAGATGCAAAAGGAACTGTTATTGAAGCCTCATTAGATAAAGGAAGAGGTTATGTTACAACACTTCTTGTTCAGTATGGCACAATGAAAGTTGGAGATACATTAATTGCAGGGAAAGAATTTGGNAAGATAAAAGCCATGCATGATGAGGGTGGAAGGTCTGTAAAATCGGCAGGTCCATCAATACCAGTTTCCGTTCTTGGAATGAATGGCGCAGCAAGTGCTGGAGATATATTTAATGTATTAGATGATGAAAAAGAAATGAAGCAAATAGCCTCCAAGAGACAACAACTTCAAAGAGAACAAGGTTTAAGAACTACCAAGCACATTACATTAGACGAAATAGGCAGAAGAATTGCTTTAGGGGATTTCCAAGAGCTTAATGTTATTGTTAAAGGAGATGTAGATGGTTCTATTGAAGCTCTTTCAGATTCTTTATTAAAATTATCACAAGAATCTATTCAAATTAATATTATTCATAAAGCAGTAGGCCAAATCACTGAATCAGATATTTTATTAGCATCTGCCTCAGACGCTATTGTTATTGGATTTCAAGTAAGACCATCTGCTGGAGCTAGAAAATTAGCAGAAAAAGAAGAAATAGATATAAGACTCTATTCTATAATTTATAAGGCTATTGAAGAAATTAAAGAAGCTATGGAAGGAATGCTTTCTCCCGAGCTTAAAGAACAAATTGTTGGAACAGCNGAAATAAGAGAAACTTTCAAAATTACTAAGTTTGGAACTATTGCAGGATGCTATGTTANCGATGGTAGAATTAATCGAAATCATCAGGTAAGAATAATCAGAGAGGGAATTGTTGTTTACACAGGAGAGCTAGGTTCTTTGAAAAGGTTCAAAGACGATGTGAAAGAAGTAAAGAACGGTTATGAATGTGGTTTGAACATTGCTAACTACAATGATATTAGAGTTGGAGATGTTGTAGAAGCCTATGAAGAGGTAGAAGTTAATAGAAAGCTTTAGTTCTCTTTTTTTTCACTTTCCATNTCAACTGGAAGATAGTATTTTAATTTAATTCCAAAAAAATTACCCCTCAAGAATATTGGTTCATACCTATCATATATTTGACCATCATAATAAAACTTTATCCTAGTTACCGCAATTGATGATATAGGAATATTTACTTCTGCTCCTAAGTAAAATACGCCAATCTTATTAATTCTTCTCTCTATTCCAAGCTCTCCACTTAACGACCCGTTGATCCATCTTGCTCTTTCTGAGTAATGGTCTATAAGAAAGTTAACTCCCTTACTAGCGACAGCAGAAGCATAGTAGTCTANATTAAAACCAATAGAGTTTCTCATGAATAAATATTTATTTAACTGAACATAAATTATTCCTTCTACAGGTGAAGAATAATTAATATATCCAAAACTACTTTTATCTCTTAAAATACTAGCTTGGTTGGAACTTAACCCTGTTAACTTAAAATTTCTTTGACAAAAAACTATTCCGGTTTCTAAACTTATTTTTTTGGTGTAATCAGTTTTTAATAGCATTCCAAAGCTGTAGCCTAGCTTGTTATTTATTGAAATACTAGAATTATTTTCAGAGAATTCTAATGGACCAACTCCAAAATAATTGATCGGAACNAAAGAGCCAACTAAAAAACCTACTTGTCTATTNTTTTNATCTTTTTTTTGACTAAAAAAACTTGATACAAACAATAAGAAAAATAATACTATGAGTGTTTTTTTAGTCAACTTTTACTTGTTTTTATAAAAAGAAATTACAGCAAAAATAACTATTAAAAAACTTAATATTATTAATGCATATTGGGCCCAAGACTGAGAAATAAATGGAGATCTGAATTTTCCAATTGTTTGGTAGTTAAGGNTAAGTACTTTTTGATTGTCATTTTTTCTTATCCCAAACAAAAATATTTCACCTCTTTTATTAGGCTCATCTGCATATTCAAACTGGATATTTTCCTTTNCAAGTAGGGTTTTAAAATATTCAGCTTCTTGTTTTTTATAAAAGAAATAAACCCTGTAAGCTTTATTCGTAGGGTGATCTTTATGATTAACTAATTTAATCAGACCTTCATCTAAATCATCCATTTATTTTCTTTTAGTCATTCCAATCAGTTAAATATTCTATTGGTTTTCTTTGTCCTTTTGGCCAATCTGTAGTAGTATAACCAAGATATAAAATACCCAAACACTTATCTTGCTTTCTTATACCTAGATAGGTATTCATTTCGTTAGAATAAATAATTTTTGGACTAGACCAAAANGAACCCAAACCATAAGCTGTAGCTGTGAGACACATGTTTTGAATAGCACAAGCTACAGCTTCTANTTCTTCAATTTCTGGAATTTTCTCATTATTCCCTCTTTCCATACATACAACNATAGCTACAGAGGAAAGAAATGGTCTTGCCATAATTTTATTTAGTTTTTCTTCCTCATATAAATTTTCTGGAGTTAATTTTTTATAAAGTTTACCAAGTTTTTCACTTAATTTTCCTCTACTTTTTTCTCTGTAGACTTTAAATCTCCAGGGCTGAGTATTTCCGTGAGTTGGAGCCCAAGTTGCATTTCTGATTAAATGTTCAATAATTTCTTTATGAACTTTTCTAGAACTGTAGAACTTAGGGTAAATAGTTCTTCTNTTCTTTATTAACTCTGTTATTTCGCTTAAGTTNTATTTCATATTTTANTTGTAAAAATGTAATAATACNNTTATCAAGGGTTATTTACCATAATATTCACACAAAAATATGATAATATCGTACCTTAGACAAACATATTTTTTTATGTTAAAGATTACAGCTATAATACCAACATTTAACGAACAAGATCATATTCTTCAGGCAATTGAAAGTGTTTCTTGGGCGGATGAGATTATTGTTGTGGACTCTTTTAGNACNGACAAAACAGTAGAATTGGCCTTAGAAAAAAGAGTAAAAATCATTCAACGAGAATATCAATATTCTGCATCACAAAAAAACTGGGCAATTCCTCAAGCTAATAATGAATGGATTTTCTTATTAGATGCAGATGAAAGATTAAGTGCTCCACTAAAAGATGAAATTCTAANATGGAAAACTTCTAATCCAAAGTATAATGCATATTGGATAAGAAGAATCAATCATTTTATGGGTAAAAAAATTAAATATTCAGGCTGGCAGGGAGACAAAGTTGTAAGACTATTTAAAAAAGAGTGTAGATATGAAGATAAAAAAGTACATTCTGAAATTTCTTACAGTGGTGAAATTGGTAATTTATTAAATCCAATNNTGCATTTCACATTTAAAAATACTACCCANTACTTAAAAAAATGGGACCAATATTCNACTTGGAGTGCTAAAGATCATTTTGAAAAAGGACAGAATCCTAGTTTCTTTCACTTCCTAGTAAAACCTGCTTTTAGATTTTTTAGAGACTTTTTTTTACGAGGAGGTTTCTTAGATGGAAAAACCGGATTTATAGTTTGTAAATTATCAAGTATNGGAGTTTTCCTTCGTTACGTAAAGCTTAAGGAATTTAAAAATAATTCTATTACCAAGTAGCATCTGGGTAGAGGAGAGGTAAATGCTGCATTTCTGCTAAAATATATCCAAGATATTCTGTATGAAATCCATCTTTACCATATTTTAAAGAATAAAANACGTCCTTAGGAACTTCTATTTCTGAATCTTTCAAAGTTTTAACTACTATCTCTGACCATTCTTTTTTAAGGCTACTGCTAAGTGGGGCAATTTTATTTTTATCCATTAATAAATCTGTTGAATTATCAGTAAATAATTCATCTGTATACATCCAAAGATCATTAATAGCATTTTGAATNCTATCATTACTTTCCTTAGTCCCTAAGCCTAGTCTTTTTATCCAATCACTGCTTCTATCTAAATGGTAGTTTACTTCTTTAATTGCTTTTTTTGAAATTCCTGAAATAGTTTCGTCTTTACCATTTAAAAGTTTATTGAAAAGAATTTGGTGGTAAGAATCCATAAGAAACTGTCTTGCTAGAATATAAGCAAAGTCTGTATTGGGAGTTTGTACTAAATGCAAACATCTAAAATCACTTTCTCTTCTTTTAAAAGTAAGAAGATCAGCGGAAGTATTGCCTTTTAATTTNGCAGCATAGTTTAGAAAATTTTCTGCCTGACCAAGTAAGTCTAACCCGACATTGGTAATTGCTAAGTCTTCTTCTAAAATAGGAGCTTTACTACAATATTCTGCAATTCTATGACTTAATATTAAAGATGAATCACCTAATCTTAAACAATAATCTATAAGTTCATCTTTCATTAAATATGCTTTACACCATCAGGAATTTTGTAGAAAGTTGGATGTCTGTAGACTTTGTCATTTGAAGGATCAAAAAATGCTTCTCCATCAATTGCTTCAGATGAAACTATATCTTCAGACTTTACAATCCAAATTCCATTTCCTTCGTTTCTTCTAGTATATAAGTCTCTTGCAGATTTCATTGCCATTTCTTTGTCGTAAGCATGTAAACTGCCTACATGCTTATAGGCCCTGCCTGCTTTAACTTGAATAAATACTTCCCACAATATACCTTGATCGTCGCTACTCATCTAAGCTGTTTTTTTTGAAAGATTTATTTTTTTGGAATAAGCTTTAGCAGCTTCNCGNACCCATNTNCCNTCTTCATGNGCTTTGATGTGGTGATTNATTCTTAATTTATTTCCTGGACCATTTCCNTTTACAACNTTCCAAAANTCGTCCCAATCTATTGGTGAGTAATCATAATTNTTAGTCTCTTCNTTGAATTTAAGATTTGGNTCNGGNAANGTTAANNCTAAATGATGNCCCTGTTCNATAGTNTTNTTGATNTATCTTTGTCTNAGNTNATCNTTGGATTCTCGTTTNATTTTCCATTTTAAAGANTGATTNGAATGCGCNCTNTCTGAATCATGNGGNCCAAACATCATNATGGATGGCCACCACCANCGATTTAANGCATCTTGNGCCATTTGTTTTTGTTCTTNTGTNCCTTTTGCTAATTGNACCATTATTTCAAANCCTTGTCTNTGATGNAAACTTTCTTCCATACATATTTTCACCATTGCTCTNGAGTANGGNCCATANGAAGTTCCNTGNANNGAAACCTGATTTACTATAGCNGCNCCATCNACTAACCATCCAACTGCACCCATATCNGCCCAAGTGAGAGTAGGATAATTAAAAACACTAGAATATTTTGCTTTTCCTTCGTGAAGCCATTGTAAAAACTGTTCTCTTTTAACTCCTAATGTTTCTGCAGCACAATAAAGGTAAAGACCATGACCTGCTTCGTCTTGAATTTTAGCCATTAAAATTTTCTTAGATCTCAAACTAGGGGCTCTTGTAAGCCAATTTCCTTCGGGTTGCATACCGATAATCTCTGAATGTGCATGTTGAGATATTTGACGAATTAAAGTTTGTCTATATTTTTCAGGCATCCAGTCTTTTGGCTCTATTTTGATATTAGCATCAATTTTTTGTTGAAACTCTTCAAGTTTTCTTTCGTTTTCCATAACTCAAATTTCTAATTGGTTAAAATTACTAAGTATTTCATGACTTTCTAGGTTTTGTTTACCCCAATTTTCAATTTCATCCTTGGTCCATAGTTTTGGAAAAAATGTTCGTTTTTGATACTTAGGATGCATATATTTTTTCCAGTCGCTTCCCCCAGTTGCCTTCTCTTTCTTCTGGGCTCCGTCTAAATACTTAGAAGCGGTATTGTAATGCTCCATTACCCATTTTACATTTACTGTGTGGTCAAAATGTCGCATGGAATTCAAAAGCTCTAAATCACTTTTTTCCTTTTCAAGAAGGTTTTCATAAAGACACCAAAGATTTTTATTGTTGTATTTTTTCATGAAACCAATAAAATCATCCAAATACTTTTCCTCAAAAAGACGAATCATGGGACTTTTTTCTCCAGTTTCATGATTTTTTCCAGCCGCTTGCCAATATAAGTGTTCAAAAGCATGTTGAAATGGTGTATTTCTATTAATTGTTTTTCTAAATCTGTAGTCAATTAAGTTAATTAAATCAGTACTCGCAAATTCAATCATTCTATATTGTGCACTTTGAAAGCCACTAGCGGGAGCTAATGTTTTTCTAAACTTCATATATTGTTCCAAGTCCATTCCGTCTTTCATAATTCTAAACGAACTACATAACATATCAAAGTATCTGCTAATCCTTTCTAATCTCTCGGTAAAAAACTTTGTTGTTAGCTTTTCACAAAAAGCCAATTGTTCAATTTCCCATAGAATCATCTTAAATAGCAATTCATTTATTTGATGATATACAATAAAAACCATTTCGTCTGGCAAATCTGTTCTTTGTACTTGAAGGTTCAATAATGCTTCTGGTTGAATGTAGTCCCAATAGGTTAGTGGCTTTGCATTTTGAATTCCTTCTAGATAGACATCCGTGTTGAGTCCTTTATCAAAAAGAGCTTTTAAAGTATCTTTATTTAATTTGCTATCCATTTATATTATAATGTTCCTCTGTTTTGTTGCTCCCTCTCAATTGATTCAAACAAAGCTTTAAAATTTCCTGCCCCAAATCCTTTAGCCCCCATTCTTTGAATAATTTCAAAAAACAAGGTAGGCCTATCTTCAACTGGTTTAGTGAAAATTTGCAAAAGATATCCTTCTTCATCAGCATCTACTAAAATGGCTAATTCTTCAAGTTCATCAATATTTTCATTCATTATTTTCATATGCGCTCCTAGTCTTGTAGGAATTGCAGTATAATATTCTTTTGGTGGCGCCGATAGAAACTCAACTCCTCTTGATCTTAACTCTCTTACAGTCTGAATAATATCATCAGTTGCAATTGCAATATGTTGAACCCCTGGACTTTCGTAAAAGTCTAAATATTCTTCAATTTGCGATCTTTTTTTCCCCTTGGCTGGTTCATTCAATGGAAATTTTATTCTACCATTTCCATTACTCATCACCTTACTCATTAATGCTGAATAATCGGTATGAATCTGCTTGTCGTCAAAGGATAAGAAGTTTACAAAACCCATAACTTCCTCATACCAATTTACCCAAGTATTCATTTCCCCCCATCCAACATTTCCAACCATATGATCTACAAATTTCAGTCCAACTGAACTAGGATTATAGTCTGACTCCCATTTAATAAATCCAGGAAGAAAGTCCCCTTTATAATTTTTTCTTTCAATAAATAAATGAACTGTTTCACCATAAGTGAAAATTCCAGATTTTACAACTTCTCCAAATTCATCACTTTCCTTGACAGGCTCTAAATAAGATTTTGCTCCTCTCTCAATTGTTTCTTCATAAGCTTTTTTGGCATCATCCACCCAAAGCGCTATTACTTTCACTCCATCTCCATGTTTTTTTACATGTTCACCAATTGGTGACTTACTGTTAAGGGCTGTGGTAAGAACTATTCTAATTTTATCTTGTTTTAATACGTATGAAACACGGTCCTTTAATCCAGTTTCTAGGCCTGCATAGGCAAGTGACTGAAAGCCAAATGCTGTTTTATAAAAATGGGCTGCTTGTTTGGCATTTCCAACATAAAATTCAATATAATCAGTCCCTAAAAGAGGTAAAAAATCTTTTGCATCTTTAAAGATTTTTTCTAGAGTATATTCAGTGGTTTTAATTTTTTTTTTCATTTAGTTTTAAATACTAATGCATCCAAGATTTATAATATTCTTTAATTTCAATTTTTAAAGCTTGTTCGGTTAGCTTTAGAGGCTTAAATGTATCTACCATAACTGCCAATTCATCCGTAGATTTTTTACCAATACTTCTTTCGTATGCTCCTGGATGTGGCCCATGTGGTATTCCTGAAGGATGTAAGGTTATTTGTCCTATTTCAATATCATTTCTACTCATAAAATCGCCATCCACATAATATAGAACTTCATCAGAATCTATATTGCTGTGGTTGTAAGGAGCAGGAATTGCTTCTGGATGGTAATCATACATTCTAGGACAAAAAGAGCATATTACAAAAGCAGGTGTTTCAAAAGTTTGATGAACCGGAGGCGGTTGATGTACTCTACCAGTAATTGGTTCAAAGTCGTGAATAGAAAATGCATAAGGATAATTGTATCCGTCCCAGCCAACTACATCAAAGGGATGAGACCCGTATATATAATCGTATAAAAACCCTTCTTTTTTAATTTTAATTAAGAATTCGCCTTTTTCATCATGGGTTTCCAGGTCTGTAGGTACTCTTATATCTCTTTCACAATATGGAGAATGCTCTAAAAGTTGCCCAAACCAGTTTCTGTATTTTTTTGGGGTATATATAGGGTGAGAAGACTCAATTATAAAATGTCTATTATCATTGCCTTTAAAATCCATTTTATAAATCATCCCTCTTGGAATTACTAAGTAGTCCCCACTTCCAAACTCTATTTTTCCTAAGGGGGTTCTTAAAACTCCTTCTCCTTTATGAATGAATATAACTTCATCTGCATCTACATTTTTATAAAAAAAATCTCTAGAGTTTTTAGTTGGATTTGCTAAATGTAGGGTCACGTCAGAATTAGTTAAAATAGGAACTCTAGATTTTAGAAAATTAGATTTTGATTCAACTCCAAAACCTTTAAATCCTCTCATTTGCATATTATTATTTACAGCAATTTTAGGAGAAACATTAGTTTTTTTTAATATTTCTTTAACTTCTGTAGGAGGATGAATATGGTATAAAAGTGACGACATCCCTTCAAAACCTATAGTGCCAAAAAGTTGTTCATAATGAATCTTATTTCCACCATTTTTGAATATAGTGTGTCTTTTGTGAGGAATATTACCGAGCTTATGGTATCTAGGCATAAAAATTATTTACAAGTCTATAATATAAAAAAAGTTATTGAATAGGCTATTACAATTGTATCAAAAAAGTTTTTACTTTCTTCAAGAACCAGAACTGCTAATCCTAATATTTTTGTTGTTTATTGTTTTGTATACTGAAAGTGTTAGAAAAATATAACTATCATTTCCTTTTACTCCTCCTCTTGTCATTCCTGGCTCGGTATATGTAGAGTTGGAATTAATCATAAGGCTTCCAGTAGATGTTCCCGACATAATATATGCCCTTTCTCCTAATTCTTCACCAAAAGCCTGATTCATTTCTGTTTTTAATTTATCTCTATCGTAATAATTAGAGCTTACATCGTCTAAATAATCAGTATTTGTGAACCTATAACTTGCCTCAAATTTAATACCGGCATTACTATGAAATGCTTTTTTGATGCCAAACCCAATAGGGACACAAATTGCAAAATTCTTATACGTAGAATATTTCTTCCCTGTAGCTTGTTCTGAAAATTGTTCTGGACCGCCATCAAAACCTTGTCCCTCAGTATGAAGTTCTCTAAGAGAATATTCTTGTCCATCCCCAACACTATTACCTTCAGAATCAAGAAATTTATTTGTTCCCAGTGGGTTGTAATAAAAACTTCCAATTCCTGCAAAAATATAACTACCAAAAACTAATCGATCTTTATTAGCAATATTTTTACTACGTTTATTTTTAGTATTATAGGTATTTCTATTTTTTATAGTTGTTATTGTGAATTCCAAAATTCCACTTAGTTCAGAAATTGTTGTATTGAAATTTAAAGCTTTATTTTGTTTTGAAAAAACACTCGAGTAAGAGTCATCTCCAGACACTTTTGCATATGTCAAACTTGTTCTAAAAGCTATTTTATTTTTAAGATAATATAAATGAGAGAAATTGGCAGTAAAATTAGTTTTTTTAATATTAAAATTAGCTTTACTTCCTTTGCCTCCAACATCTGTTAGACAATTAGAGACACCAAGGCCAAAATTAACCTCATGTCTTTTGTTTTTGAAAGAATTACTTTGTTTGTACTGAGCATTTAAAATAGCTGGAAATACTATAAAAAATAGAAATATGTGAAAACACTTTTTCAAATCACATCAAATATAATTTAATACGTTGATTTATTTTAATAAAAAAAGCTTTTTTAAGTTCCATAATACTATTCCTACACTTACGGAAATATTCATAGAATGTTTTGTACCCCATTGAGGAATCTCTAAGGATAAATCGCATAAATCAACTAGTTTCTGTGATACACCATTTATTTCATTTCCAAAAACTAAAAGTATATTCTTATTACTTAATTGATAATTTTCTAAAGACACTGAACTAGATGTTTGCTCAACAGCAATAATTTCATAGCCTAAATTACGATATTTTGCTAATATTTCTGAGGCATTATTTTCATATTCCCAGTCTACACTTTCAGAAGCTCCAATTGCTGTTTTTCTAATCTCTCTATGAGGAGGTTGTCCAGTGATCCCACATAAATATATTTTTTTTATTCCCATTGCATCACATGTTCTGAAGACGGAACCAATATTGTTAAAACTTCTAACATCATCCAATAAAACTATTATAGGATCTTTCTCAACCTCTTTAAATTCTAAAATACTTAAACGGTTTAGTTCCTCTAATTTTAATTTTTTATTCATTAAATGTTAATTTGCTAAAATGCGCATTTAGTTTATTTTTACAAACATATCTAGATACTACCTAAAGACCAAATGTCAAAAGTAAAAGCCAAATCTGAAACTCCATTGATGAAACAATACAATTCAATCAAATCTAAGCACCCCGATGCTTTACTTTTGTTTAGAGTAGGTGATTTTTACGAAACTTTTGGCAAAGATGCAATTACAGCATCAAATGTATTAGGAATAACTCTAACAGCTCGCAATAACGGATCTTCTAAAATAGAGTTGGCAGGATTCCCACATCATTCTATAGGAAATTATTTACCAAAACTAGTAAAGTCTGGTCACAGAGTTGCAGTTTGTGATCAATTAGAACAACCAACAAAAGGGAAAAAAATTGTAAAAAGAGGCGTTACAGAACTGGTTACACCAGGAATAGCTTTAACCGAACAATTATTAGATAGTAAAGGAAATAATTTTCTTGCTGCTGTTAGTTTTTCAAAAGGCAAGGCAGGGATTGCTTTTTTGGATATTTCTACTGGTGAGTTTTATGTTGGTCAGGGAGATATTAATTACATATCAAAATTAGTAAATGATTTTTCCCCGTCAGAAATTCTATATTCAAGAAATAAAGAATCCCTTTTTCAAGATAATTTCCAATCTAAGGCCTATACTTTTAGGCTGGACGATTGGGTTTTTCAAAATGATTTTGCTCTAGAAAAATTAAACATTCAGTTTGGAACAAAGACTTTAAAAGGCTTTGGAATTTCAAATATGGATTTAGCAATTATAGCAGCAGGAGCAGTTCTCCATTATATTACAACTGCAGAACACCACCATACAAGTCATGTTGCAAGCATTCAGAGAATTGAAAAAGGCAAACATCTTTGGATGGATGATTTTACTGTTTCAAATTTGGAACTAATATATTCTACCAGCTACAATGGCCATACATTGGTAGAAGTTTTAGATCAAACTTCAACAGCAATGGGCGCAAGACTACTTAAAAAATGGCTTTTATTTCCATTGATTTCAGCTGAAAAAATACGAGATAGACTTGAAATGGTAGAGTTTTTCATTAATAATTCAGAACTTTTTGAATTCATCAAAGGGCAATTTAAAGAAATTGGAGATTTAGAAAGAATGTCTTCTAGGCTAGCTGTTTTAAAAACATCTCCAAGAGAGCTAAATCAACTTAAAAAGTCATTGCAGTCAATTATTCCCGTAAAAGAAAAATTGTTGTTTCTAGATAAAAAGCAACTTAATTTTTGGGCAAATAATTTAAAGGACAATTCAAAAACGATTCAGAAAATTGAGGAAGTTCTCCATGAAGATGCTCCAATAGCTGTTGGCAAGGGACAAATAGTAAAAGACGGATTTCACAATGAATTAGACGAATTAAGAAATTTACTTTCAGATGCTAAATCAGTTTTATTAGATATTCAGAAAAGAGAAATTGAAAAAACTGGTATTCCTAGTTTAAAGATTGCATTTAATAATGTTTTTGGATATTTCATTGAAGTTAGAAACACCCATAAAGATAAAGTGCCTGAGTTGTGGATAAGAAAACAAACGCTTACTTCAGCAGAAAGATATGTAACAGAAGAATTAAAAATATATGAGGAGAAAATCCTTGGTGCAGAAGATAAAATCTTAAAGTTAGAATCGGAGATTTACTCACAACTAATTAAAGATCTTTTACCAAACATTGAGGAGATAGTTTTTAATGCAAAGTGTATTGCTTATTTAGATGTAATTCATGGTTTAGCCCATGTTTCTAAAATAAATAACTATTCTAAACCTGTAATTAACGATGGTCTAAAAATTGATATAAAAGACGGAAGACACCCTGTTATAGAGCAGTTTCTACCTGTTGGAGAAGCTTATATTCCAAATGATATATTTTTAGATAATAAGCAGCAACAAATTATGATGATTACAGGCCCTAATATGAGTGGAAAATCTGCACTTTTAAGACAAACTGCTTTAGTATTGATTATGGCACAAATAGGTTGTTTTGTCCCAGCTAAATCTGCAGAAATTGGGGTGATTGATAAGTTATTTACTAGGGTTGGGGCAAATGATAATATATCGTCTGGCGAATCAACTTTTATGGTGGAAATGAATGAAACTTCTAGTATTATGAATAATATTTCTTCTCGAAGTCTTATTTTATTAGATGAAATTGGAAGGGGTACTAGCACTTATGATGGTATATCCATTGCTTGGTCAATTGCAGAGTTTTTACACGAAAACCCAAAATTTCAACCAAAAACCATGTTTGCAACTCATTACCACGAACTAAATAATATGACTAAATCCTTTAATAGGATTAAAAATTACAATGTCTCAGTTAAAGAAATAGATAAAAAAATTCATTTCATTAGAAAATTAATTGATGGGGGAAGCGAGCACAGCTTTGGAATTCATGTTGCAAAAGTTGCTGGAATGCCTAAAAAGATAATTTCTAAAGCAGAGAAAATATTAAAGAACTTAGAATTAGAAAATCCCCAAAACACTAAAAAAGATATAAGTACAATAGAAAACGAAGACCAGCAACAACTAAGTTTTTTTCAGTTAGACGATCCTATTTTAAGCGATATAAGGAATGAAATAGACAATTTAGATGTCAATTCTCTCACGCCTGTTGAGGCTTTAGTTTTATTAAATAATATTAAAAAAAAATTAGGCAGTTAAATTTCTAACGGTTTTATTAAAATTTAATTATTTTTGGCACCCAACTGCTCTTTAACATGCGAAAGTAGCTCAGCTGGTAGAGCACGACCTTGCCAAGGTCGGGGTCGCGAGTTCGAATCTCGTCTTTCGCTCCATTTTACTTTTTATAAGTAAATGCCCGAGTGGTGGAATTGGTAGACACGCAAGACTTAAAATCTTGTGACCATCTGGTCGTGCGGGTTCAAGTCCCGCCTCGGGTACTATAAAGGCCTCCTTAACAGATAAGGGGGCTTTTTTTTGTGCCAAACTTTGTGCCAAAACAATCCATTTTACATTTATTCAGATAATCATTATTCAATTGTTAGAAATTTAAATACCTATTATTGGTATGGAGAATATAGTGCTGACTCTGTTAATAATACAATTACATTTAGAAAATATGCTGCTAATAGTAATGGAAATGATATGGATTTAATTCATGGAGTTTATGCTTATTCAATTGATGGAACTACTTTAACACTTGATAGAACTTTTGGAAGTGCAAGTATTTTAGATGGCACTTACATCAAGCAATAACTAACCCCCCCTTTGCTTTCTTAACTAAGTCAACTTTTTCTTACCTTAACGGTTTAATACTTATGAAATGAATCCATTAAATTTCAAATTAACAACATTTACAATATTGTTTTCCACCTTATTTAATCCAATATTTTCTCAGGAATCTTATGTCGATAATAAGAGTTCTAAAATATTTATACTTCAAGGGAATACTATAGTTTACGATGGATATCCTAAAACTTTAAGGGAAGCAAAAATAGTTTCTAAAGAGTTTGCAAGCTCTTTTAGTCATTTTGAAAGGGCAAAAACAATGAGAGGATGGAATATAGTTTGGGGACTTGTTGGAGGCTATGAAGCCATTGCAGGAACAATAAACCTTTTAAGTGGTTATGGCATTGGATTTTTAGATATGGCTATTGGTGGAGGACTAACTGCATTGGTAATTAATAGAGAAAAAAAAGTTAAAAGAGAAATTGAATTAGGTATAGAAGCTTTTAAAAAGCAAAGATTAAAAGAAGTTCCTAAACCAATTCTTAATAAGAGAAAAGTTAAGGAAGAACCCCTTAACAAGGATAAAACACAACAGTTATTTGACCTTAAAAAACTACTTGATGCAGGAGTTTTAACAAAAGAAGAGTTTGATAAAGAAAAAAAGAAAATACTTAATCAATAAAAAATCAAACTACCCTCCCTTTGCTTTCTTAACTAAGTCAACTTTTCTTCTGTTTTTGTGCTGTATTTTAACTGTTCTTTCACTGTTATTATCAACTTTGAAAAAGATTGATTAATCAAAGTTTGAATTATTATTGTTTATTCAAGTCTTAGATAATAGTTTAATACTCTCAGTGTAATAATGAATTACTATTAGTTATCTCTGTTCTATGATGGTCTATCACATAATTATCTAATCCCTCAGCTTCAAGTGTAGATTTCAAGTTATAGAGTTGATAGAGGTCTTTGTAAAAGAGTTCGAGAACTGAGTCGTCGTGTGTACTCATTATGCCTCCTTAACAGAAAGGGAGGCTTTTTTTTGGTCCAACACAATCTATTTTACATTTATTATTTACTACTCACACCTTGCTATTTTTTGCTATGCATTATTGCAATTTAAAATCATACATAATGAGTTAAAACATTATGAAAACCACTTATGCTTTCCAAAATTATTTTTGGGTACTTTTTTATTATTTTCTAAATAGTATTTCAGTCCAGAAATCACTGAAAATAAATAATTGTATAATTTTGGTTTAATAATTAGTTTAAAAGGTAAATAAGAAATAATCTTAGGATATTTGGAAAGTAAGTGTGGATATACAGTAATAGATAATGTACAAGTTGTATTATCCATTTCCTTAATTTCCCAAACCACGTAAGATTGCTTTCCGTTCTTTTTCCCAATTTCAAGTTCATACCCTTTAAAAGGAGTCCACTTTGTAAATTTTCTAATATATTTTAATCCATTTAAATATTCTAGCATGTCTATATGCGAGGAATCTTCCCAAGAAATAATCGAATTTTTTTTACAGAAAGGATGAAATAAATTAAGATGATTTGGAGCACTAATTACATTCCAAACATCCTTTGAGTTATGTTTAAAATAAAGTTGACAGGTAATTCCTCTAACTTTTTTAAAACTATCTATCATAAATTAAAAATAACAACTTAAAAAAATATAAAAATTAATTCCCAGAATTTATTGAGTCGCTTAATATTTGGTTTTCCAGATTACCTATTGACATAGTTCCTAAAAGATCAATTACAGCTGTTGTTAGATCTATTACAGATGAAGAATTTTTAAATTCGAAAGATCTTCCACTATAAGTAATAATTTCATTTTGTTTAGAATTGCAGCATATATTACAGAAAAAAAATTGAGTAATAATATCTTTACAACTGTATTTAGTATCTAAGTATTGTTGATCCCAATCTTTTAAAGTGTATAATGTTTTCATGTTTCTTTGCTGATTTTTCATTCCATTAGAGAAATTATAATGAGATGATTGTATATAATTTTCAATAGAGCAATTTAAAGATTGGGATTTTGAACAAGAAAAAAAGATTGCTGGAACTGCATAAATTAATAACGATAAATAAAACTTCATGATTTATGATAAATTAATAATAAAAAAACATTTTAGTAAGTGCTATTCATATCTGAGTCTACAACAATAATAAAATCAGCTCTTGACTTATTCTCTTTATTAAATTTATTAATATTTTCTTCTTTTACCGTACTTACAGTGAGACAATTAATATTACTATTAAGTTGTTTGAGATACCAATATATTCCTTCTTTAAAATCTGAATGATACGCACCGTTAATGTGAAAAAATATACTGTTTTCATTTGTGTTTTTTTGAATAAAATAAGCCATAGTTGCATCCTTTATTGCCTGTGCTTTAACAATATCTGTCATTTCATGACCACCCATCATATCTAGCATATTTTTATATTGAGGAAGTTCAGGGTCAAAAAGTATTGGTAATGGAGCGATATATTTTTTTTCCTCTTTACTTAGCAAATCAAGAGCAGAAAACCCACCTTCTCTGTAAACTTTTCTCGCATACTTTCTTGGAATATTAGTGGCAATAACAGGAACATTATTTTCTTTAGCTAGATTTATTATTGGAAGATAATCTGTTTCAAAATTAGACCATAAATCTGCAATTGAGTCAAAAGTTGATAAATTAATATCATCTTTAAGAAAATTATCAAGTAGTTTTTGATCGTCTGCTTCTAACATTTCTGCGCCAATAACAATTTTATGTTTAGACAACAAATCTTTAGCTAATTCAAATTCTAACCAGTGGGAAATAGGATTGTCGTGGTATTCTCCAAAAAGGACAACATCTGCACTTTTTGCTCTATTAATTAGCTTCTTATAGCTTACTTTCTTCCCCTTGTAGCTATATATCTCAAATGCTTTTTTAGTTTGCGTATAGACATTCTTAAAGCAAAGGGATATTAAACAAAAAATAAGTATTGAAATTAATTTCTTCATTTAAATTTTTTAATTTTAAAAATTAGAAAAAAAAAGAGTGTTTAGAAAATAGTTTAATGGAAATTAAATAAATGATTGGGTTAACTAAAAAAGCAAAATCAATACTTAAAATCATCAATTTGGTTTAATGGGATCTTACTATTCAAAAAACTTCCAGTTCCAAATGCTACTTCATTTCCATTTTCATTAAAAAGTTTAGATTCAGCAATAAATGAATTTCCGGTGGCAAATTTTAATTTGCCTATTGCCTTTATCCTCCCCTTTTTTACAGGTTTTAAAAAGTTAAGATTAAATGAAGTTGTTAGAATAAAATATTCAGACTTTGAATTTGCAGCAAAAAATGCTGCATCGTCTAATAGTTTAAAATAAACTGAACCATGAATTGCACCTAATCCATGAAAGTATTTTTCAGAAATATTTAATCCTATTTCAGCATAACCATCTAAAACTTTGCAGGTTGTAGTATCAAAAATCATTGTATTTATATTAGCATTTAAATACATTTTTTCAAGTTTCTGAAAGTGTTTTTTGTTCATAAATGAAATTTAAATTATGGGGTTCAAAGGGGTAAAATTACTTTTAAAGTACCCCCAGCCTTACATTGTAAGTTTAAACCATTAAAGTAAGAAAAAGTTGACTTTTTAAGAAAGCAAAGGGAGGTTAGTTTTAATAAAGATTAATTAATTAAAGTTTGAATAATTATTGTTTATTGAAGTCTTAGATAATAGTTTAATACTCTTAGTGTAATAATGAACTACTATTAGTTCTCTCTGTTCTATGATGGTCTATCACATAATTATCTAATCCTTCAGATTCAAGAGTGTTTTTTAAGTTATAGAGTTGATAGAGGTCTTTGTAAAAGAGTTTGAGAACTGAGTCGTAGTGTGTACATTTAAAGAGAAAGCCCTATATCAATATTGATATAGGGCTTTTTAGATTAATTAAATAAAAAAAATTCTTATAAAATTTATAATTAAAACCTTACCTTAACTCCAAAGTTCCAAGTCCTACCAAATCCATACCAACCTTGGTTTGTAGTTAAAAATTCATCTTCTGAAGTTGAAGGATCATCTGCATTATTAGTCCACATTTCAGAAATATATCTGGTGTCTAGTAAATTATTAACATTAAATCTTAAATCAACATCTAAATCTCCTAAATTAATTGTATAAAATATACCCGCATTAATAAGTGAATAAGCTGGTAACTTTACAACTTCTCCATCAGGTGCTTGAAATTGTGAATCATCAATGCCGTATCTCGCATATAAATTATCTGCATAATAGAAGTTTCCAGAAACTCTTAGATCATTTATTGGAGTTAATACAAACCCTGCACTTAAAGTTGTTTGAGCAGCATCTCCAACTTTCAATCCATCTCCATAAATTGTTAAAGATCCTTCTGAAACTTGAGTATCTGTATTTGTTCCAGTAGCTGTAAAATCACTTGAATAAACCCAATTTC
>PAST01000047.1 GCA_002713405.1 Crocinitomicaceae bacterium
AAGTAAAAAAACAGGGACTGAAATAATAAAATAATGTCTTTTGATAATCAATCCAAAAAAACCAAAAAATAGAATAAAATAATAAAAAGCAGATTGAAAATATTTAAATACCAACTGAAAAGAAGTTGTTCGTTTGGACTTCAAATCAATGGGCAAATAAAAAGAACCACTATGGAAAAGGAAACTTTTAATTCTATAAATAGGTGCAATAAAAGTAGTAAAAAATTGATTTTTACTTTGGAAGCTATTTGTATATCTTTCAATTTTTTCTGAAATTATATTATCATCAATTTCTGAAAAAGTCTCAGGATTTAAATTAGAAAAATAATTTTTAAGTACTTCAATGCTGTCGTTATTGTAATAGGGTGTTTTAGGAATATCTTCTGCTTTATAATTACTCCCTGGATAAGAAAAAAAATAGGAACCCATTGCTTTTTTGTCCCACGACTCACTGCTTTCACCAAAATTTGCTATAAATCTCCATAAAAAGGCTCGTGAATCAGGTATAAAATATCCCGATTTATTTTCTGTTAATGGAATTAACTTATTGGTTAATTTAAAATTCCTGTAGGTCCAGCCAACCATTAGTAAACTAAAAATTGACCAAATTATGAGATTGGAATATAGTAACTTTTTAATATTGTTTTTAAATTTTAAAACTAATACAATACTTATAAGTACTCCAATTACACCCATATAAGGTTTTAAACCAACTAATATTGGGAAAAAAAGTGATAAATAAATAGCATGCTTTATGTGGTAATTATTAATTAAACAATGACAATGGTAAATCATAAAAATTAATATAGAAACACCTATACTTTCAGGTGAAATGTAATTACTGTAGGTACTAGAATATGTAGATAAAAGCATTATAATGTAAGTAATGAAAAAACCCACTTTTGTTTTCCAGTAGTATTTAAATACCGTATAAGATAACAATACAATTGCTAATGCTTCAAGTAAAATGGATAGTATAATATATAAGTTATAAATATTATTTTCTGAGAAAAAGGGTTTTGTGAGGTAATATATGATTCCATAAACAGGTAATCTTCCAGCATATGCAATATTTCCAGCTGATTTTTTTTCATAGTATGTTCCTTCTTTTAATAAGTTTTTAAATGGATTTAAATAACTATGGGTATCTCCACTGATAATTGCAAGAGTTGAAATTGATCTTTCTGGATTTAGTGATGCACTTAATTTTTTTAACCAAAATAATTGAGTAAACTTAAAAGAGAAAGCAATTAAAAATAAAATCAGAAATTTTTTAAACATGAAAATAATTATGTTGACAAAATAATTCTAAATGTATTAAATATTGTTTATTCTTGTGAAGAACTAATCTTTTATAATTAATATGAGTTTTGAGAAAATAGCACATAATATTAAAAAAGCGGAAAACGGAATCTATTATTCTAAATCTGAGTCCAATGTGTCTTTTCCAGATGATGGCCATGACAACTGCTTGCAAATTGAAGAAGATAGTTTTTGGTTTAACCACAGAAATAATATTATAGCTAATAGTGTTCAAAAACATAGTCCTAATAAAACATTTTTTGATATTGGAGGAGGTAACGGATTTGTAGCAAAAAGGCTTCAAAATGATGGTATAAAAACTGTACTTGTCGAACCAGGGAAAAGTGGTGCAATGAATGCAAACAAAAGAGGAGTTAAGAATGTTATTTGTTCAACTCTTCAAGATGCTAAATTTGAAAATAATAGTATTGATTCTGTTGGTCTTTTTGATGTTGTAGAGCATATAGAAGATGATTATTCTTTTTTAAATAATATCAACAAATATCTTAAGGATGATGGGTATGTATATATCACTGTACCTGCCTTTAATATTTTATGGTCTAATGAGGATGATGATGGTGGTCATTTTAAAAGATACACAACTATTAGATTAAATGAATTATTAAAAAAATGCGGATTCACTATTATTCAATCTACCTATATATTTTCTATATTACCTCTTCCTGTTTTTCTATTTAGGTCCCTTCCAAGCAAATTGGGATTAAATAAAAAATCCAATGACTTAGAAAAACACAAAAATGAGCACAAACAAAAAAAAGGGTTTCTTAACCACATTATGAAAAAAATTTGGAATTGGGAGTTGTCTAGAATTAATAGTAACAAAAAGATACCCATAGGTGGAAGCTGTTTTGTTGTTGGGAAAAAAGTAGCTACTAGCTCATAATAAGTGAGTAATATTAATTTTCAATTAAAACTTATGGCCTATCGCTAAAAAAAGTAGTTAATTAACTTTTATTGAACCAATTTTATAAAACTCAAGAACTTTTTGAATCACATAATTCACTTCTTTTTTAGAAATCTTTACCCAAATTGGCAACCTCACTAAACATTCTTCATATCGTTTGGCATTAGGCATTTCTCTTCCATCGTGTTTATTATGATAATAAGGGCTGTCGTGTAAACATATGTAATGAAAAACAGCATTAATATTGTTTTGTTTTAAATATTCAATTAATTGTATTCTTTCATCCTTACTTCTAGAAACTAAATAAAACATGTGAGCGTTATTTGTTGCATAATATGGTATATTTGGTAATCTAATTCCAATATTCTTAAGACTTGTAAGCCCATCATTATATTGATTCCAAATGGCTTTTCTTTTATTTTGAATATTTTCTATTTCTTCTAACTGAGCATACAAAAAAGCGGCATTAATTTCAGATGGCAAAAATGAGGACCCAATATCTACCCAGTTGTATTTATCTACTTCACCTCGCCAAAATGCAGATCTATTAGTTCCTTTTTCCCAAATAATTTCTCCTCTTTCTGTAAATTTAGAATTATTGATAGCTAAAAGCCCGCCTTCCCCACACTGAATATTTTTAGTTTCGTGAAAACTAAAACAACCCATATCACCAAGAGAACCAAGAGGTTTTCCATTATAAAAACTATTAATTGCCTGTGCAGCATCTTCAATGACCATTAGATTATATTTCTTAGCGATAGCTAAAATCTTATCCATATCACAAGCTACACCTGCATAATGTACAGGAACTATAGCTTTAGTCTTTTCATTGATAACTTCTTTGATTTTTTCTTCATCCATTCCTGGGTGATCTTCTTTAGAGTCTACAAATATTATTTTGGCTCCTCTAATAATAAATGCATTTGCAGTAGAAACAAATGTGTAGGAAGGCATAATTACTTCATCGCCTGCAGAAATATTAGCCAAAATAGCAGTCATCTCTAATGCGTCAGTGCAAGATGTGGTTAATAAATTGTGTTGATTTTTAAGTAGGTTTTTAAATATCTGATGACATTTTTTAGTGAAATAACCATTACCAGATAATTTTTTATTTGTAACAGTTTCAGAAATATAACTATTCTCCTTTCCAGTAATGAACGCATTATTAAATGGGATATCTTTCTTAATTTCCATTTTACATTAAGTTAATAATTTCTTCAAATTTTGTCCCATTATATTTAAAGCTGGATTCATATATAATCTCTTTTTTATATCTATTTGTATCGCACACCCAGTGCTTAAGGTTGTCGCTTTTCATTTTAAAAGCTCTAACCATATATATTTTTTCACCATTTAGTGCCATTTTATTGTAGTCATACTGAACTAGATTTTTTATAAAACCAAAACCATCATTTCCATATTTATGATATTCTACAGGGTCTAGACTTAATGAGAGTCCTCGTCTATAAGGGGATAAAAAGTTATTATATAAAAACGGGGAATTAAAAGCATTTATATAAAGGATGTTAAAATTTTCATAATTTGTTCTTTGACCTGACTCTTTAAATAATGGAACCAATCTTTTTTGATTAAATTTATTAACTTCATATATGGTCATCCAATAATAGCCTACATTAAGATCTCCAGTGTTGAATACGTAAGGTATTACAAATCCTAAGCGAATAAAAATATTTTTTTCTAAAATCAGCAAACTCGGTTTATCTCTAAAAAAATCTTTCGCAGGTTTACTTATGTATGGATATCTACATATACTAAACATAAAAGTGCAAAATATGTACATGAGAATAATAATTTTTTGATAATGAAAACTTTTTACAGGAATTATTTTATTTTCTAGTGCTATTTGATCATGAAATGACAACTCACATTTGCCAAATGTTTTATAACGATTTTCTGCAATAAAGTTATAAATTTTATCTCCTAATTTGAATAGCTTCCCTAAGAAAAAGAGTGGAAGAAAGATCCAAAGCAAAGGGTTTAATATTAATATTTTTCCATATAGTGAATATCCTTTATAAACCCTACCATCATATAAGCCTACCATGTATGACTTTACTTCTTTTTCATTTAAGTTATAATTTTCAAAAATCTCTTTATTTTTGGAAACTGCTAAAAATTTATACCTCCCATTGAAATTTATCTTTTTAAAAAACATCATTGTTTTTTTACATAAATTACAATGGTCGTCATATAAGATTTTAACTTTATTTGAATTAATCGATATTGGGGAAAAGATAATAATCCAAAGAATCAATTCTACGTATGGTAAATAGTCAAGACCAATAAAGAAGAAAGAAATTAAAAAGAACTGAAGTCCCCAATATTTCACAAAAGACTTACCGTAAGAAAAAAAAACCATCGGAATCATAAATAACTGAAAAATAGATTGACCCAATGAAGCAATCATACTTAATAAAGTGAAAGCTATTGGAAATTTAATGTCAAGAAATTTGAATAACTCATATTCATTACTAAAATAATTATTAGTTAATAGATGTCTTGTAGTTAGTCCTGTAGTCCAATTGTAATCAAAAGCGTGAATAGCCATAGCACCAAAACTAATAGTAGCATATACAATAAGTCCTAGAAAATAAATTGAAGTAAATTCTTTTTTATTAGGTGTGCCAAATATGTTATAAACATACTTAAGTATTTTATTTTTTTTTAAAAAATAATTATCAATTGAGTAGTATTGACCAGTATTTGTTAACATAAAAATTAAGAGAACGATCTGTAAAATAGCTGTTCCAAGGCTGTTAATCCCAAGAGCCATTTCAAAGGCTCTAACAAAGAAGAAAAGTAAAATCGTTGAAAAAGGAGTAAATAAACCGATTGTAAAAAGTATCGTTGATACTAAAGTGATAAACGTAAATGCTGATAATTCACCTGAAAAAATAAAATAAGAATATTCAGCTAAAAGAGTTCGATTTAAAATTAATATACCTAAAGTGATTCGAAATAACCCTAATTTTTTTTGCTCTAGTTCAATAGACTCAACTTTAGGGAACTTGCTTAACTGGACTAATTTTTCAAATTTTGAGTAAATATTTGTAATTATCATTCGATACCATCTGTAAATTTGTGAGTGTTTTGCCCTGCTAAATTTCCAAATGCAATCGTTTACAATAAAGACCAAAGTAAAAATTAATACAAACCATTCTAACTTATTCATAAAATAATTTTTTACCCTATTATGAACTAAATTAAAATGTTTTGCAACCAATACCTATTTCAGTACTAACTTTTTTGACTTGCCAAATGCGTTATTAATGCATTAAAACTTTAATTTTTGAAATATAAATAAATAAATATTATTTATGGTATAGTCTATTTTATTGTTTTTTGAAGTAGAAAGTAATCAATTGAAAAATAAAACCCTGTGTTAATAAATAATACAATAATTATATTTTAGGGAAGGATGGTTGTTACTTAGGATTCTGTAATCTAAAGAAAATTAGATGGAGAAAGTAGGGATAATATCTAAAGTATTAGTGGGGTGATTAAACCGAAAGTATAAAATACATTTTCTATCAATTTTTTTCTATCAATTTTTTTCTATCAATTTTTCCGTTAGCATTTTTGGGTAAAATATTCAAAAACTTAATTTTACTAGGAATCATATAATGGGGAATTTTATTTTTTAGTTCTTCTTTAATTTCATTTACATTATCTTCAAATTCAGAAACTATATAGGCTATAATTTTTCCATAAGAATCATTTAATCTCCTATAAACTACTGCAGATTCTTTTACATATGGTATTGTACTCATTGCGTTTTCAATTTCTTCCAACTCAATTCTATAGCCCATGTGTTTAATTTGATTATCCTTTCTTCCCTTAAAATATAGTAATCCTTCAAGTTCCTTAACTAAATCTCCTGTTTTATAATAACGATTTAAATAATGAGCACCATTTTGGTAAGTTCCAAAAACTTTTTCGGTCTTATCTGGTAAATTATAATAACCTGCAGCTACATTTGGTCCAATAATTATTAATTCTCCAACATCTCCATCAACCGATTCTGATGTGTTAATTTCATAGGAAAAATTTGGATTGATTATGCCAAGGGAGGGAAGTTCCGTCATATCAACAAAATCATTTTCAGAAATATCATAAGATGAGCAAATACAAGTTCCTTCTGTGGGACCATAAACATTGATAATATTGGCAGTCTTGTTGTAAATATCATACAGTTTTTTAAGATTGGATTTTGGAAACCCTTCACCTCCAAATGTAAATACTCGTATGCTTTGCAGGACTTCATTACTCAATACCTTCATGTTTATAAGAAAGATTAATAATGAAGGAACAGAGAACCAGATGGTACATTTCATATTATCCACGAATTGAACTAATTCCTTTGGGTTAGCCATTTTATTTTTTGGAATAGCAGACAAACTAGCTCCGTTAAATAATGCCCCATAAAAATCAAAAACAGAATTATCAAAATACATTGGACTTAAATTAGCAAAATTATCTTCAGAAGTAATATTATATCGCTTTCCAATCCACTCTGTAAAATGTAGTAGATTTTGGTGTGTTACGGCAACTCCTTTTGGCTCCCCAGTAGAACCAGAAGTAAACATTATATATGCAATTGTGTTTCCATCAACTGAACTAATATTATTGGGTTTAGGCTTACTTTCATTTGTGAATGCTAATTCTGTATTTAAATGTAAAATTCCATTTTCAGAACAAAAAATTTTAAATATGCTGGAATTACTATCCTCAAATATACCTTTGGGGACACAACGATCTATAATTTTTTTAGTTCTAATTAATGGGTTGTCTTCATCTAAATTTACATAAGCAATACCAGATTTCAAACAAGCTATCATCATACCATATGCCTCATATTTTTTTCTATTTACAATGCAAAGAACATCACCCTTTTTAAAACCTAAATTAAAAAGTAATTCAGCATAACTTTTTGATTTTTGATTTAACACACCGTAAGTGATTTCATTTTTCTCGAATCTTAATGCTTGATTGTTGAAATTGCTTTCAACAACTTTATTAAATTTTTGAGATAAATTGTGATAATACATAGTACTACTTACTTGAAATAATTAAAAAATGGTAACTAAAATACTTTTTAAAGCCAATTGAAATAGCAGTTTTTACTGAAGCAATATTGTTTTCATAACAATCCCAAAGAGGAACAATCCCGCGGGTAGAACACAATTTTAAAAAACCTAATACTGCTTCTTTTGCAAATCCTTTCTTCCTAAATCTTATATGAGTAGCAACGTCTATTTCTGCCTTATTATTAGATACAGCAGCAGCATAACAAATTGATTTAATTATGTTACCCTCTTTAACACAATAAGAATAACTATTCCTAAAAAAATCTTCATTATTATTCCAGAATCTACTACCTGTTTGAATTTGATGTTGTTCGTTCAGTAATTCAATATCGTTTTTAGATAATTGGAAATTCTCAACACTTTCTATCTTTAAATATTCATTAGGAAGGAATCTAACCCTCTCTCCTAATTGTAAATTATACTTATTTACTGTACTTAGATATTTAATAAAATCAGGATTAGCACAATAGAACCGAATTTTATTAAAGGTGTTCCCTTTGTGATCTTTCTCATTATCAATTACTTTACATACCATGTTCCATATAGCATTGGTGGAATCTTCTGAAATAATCTGGGCAAATCTAAATTTATGGACTACTAGAACAATCTTTGGATTTATGAGTTTATCTACATACACACTTCCAATTTGCTTTCCTTCTAAGACTGCACCAATTAATGGAAAAAAATTATTTGAATTTTTATACTTTAAGAAAATATTATTTAAAAGTCTTATGTCATTTGTAGGCTGCATTACAGAAATTAAATAGTTAAACCTCCGTCTACATCAATAACAGTTCCATTTAGAAAATCGTTCTCAATAGCGAATAATATTGATTTTGTTATGTCATCCACTTTACCTAATTTTTTTAATGGAGTATTTTTCAGAAGATGCTTTTTTATACCATCATTCAAAGCAAATGAAGTTGATTCGGTATCAATAAACCCAGGAGCAATAGCTACTGATCTTATTCCAAATGAACCTAACTCCTTAGACCACGTTTTAGTCAAAGCAATTAACCCTGCTTTTGCAGCAGAATAAGCGGATTGGCCCGCATTACCAACAGCACTTATTGAGCTCATATTAATAATAACTCCCTTAATTCTTTTACGAACCATTTTTTCTATTACAATAGAGCTGGTAATGAACGCAGTGTCTAAATTAATCTGGACATATTTTTTAAAAGAATCATAACTATGTCGCATTTGTTTTGGATTCATTATGTTAATAAGAGGTTCAGAATATATAGCTCCTGCATTATTAATTAAAACGTCTATACGATTATATTTTATTAATATTGAATTGACAGTTTCTTCCACTTGCTGCTCATTACAAAGATCAACTTTATAATAGTTTTCTTTGTTCAACTCATGTAGGTCCATAATAACAACAGAAGCTCCACTTGATTCCAAACTTTTCACAATTGCTTGACCAAAATTCCCAGCACCTCCAGTAACTAATACAATAAGTCCTTTAACATTCATTAACCTAAGTTTTTACTTTCAATTATTTCAACTATCGACTTTACAGAACTCATTTTAACAATTTCTTCCATCTCTAAAGTAATATCATAGTTGTTTTCAATACTTAGTACAAGGTCCATTTGTTTAAGAGAATCCCAACTATCTATGTCATCTTTAACTAAATCAATGGTTATTTCAATTTCTTTCATTTCAAAAACATCTGAAAGTAATTTCACTAATTTACTATTCATAATTAGTTATTTTTTTTGGCAAACAACCCAGAAGACATGAGCATCAATACCGTAATAATTATTATGTTCTTCTCCAAAGCTAAAGTTATCAAACCATTCAGAAAATAAGGCCTCAATTTCTTCAGTATTTTTAACGCAGTGCAACCTATATCCAATCCGGTTATTGTAATAATCTTTTTTTATTAGCATACTACCATCTTCAAGCTTCTCTGCTCCTTCATAAAGAAAAGAATTTTCATGTCCTACACTTGCAACTAGCCATCCCCCTGGTTTAATCGTTCTGCTATACTCGGCTAAATTATCTTTTATAGATTCACCTTCATCACAATAATAACAAACATGACAAGCTAGAACTGTATCAAAAAAAGAATCTTCATAAGGTAGTTTAGCATTTCTACCAACACTCAAATTGGGCGAGTAACCATTCTCTTTTAATCTATTCTTTGTTTGATCTACAATATCTTTTGTAATTTCAGTGCCATATACATCATACCCTTGTTCACATAAAAATAAAGTATTCCTCCCATCACCAATACCTATATCAAGCACCTTTGATCCGGTAGTAACTTTTTCCATATTCAGATTTGGATAGTTTGCTAAAAAAGTTCTTACTACAAATTCTGTTGGGTAAACTTTTAAGTGTTTTTTTTGATTATAAAAAGATGTGTAGTTCTCATTTATATTTTCCATTATATTATTTTAAAAATAAAATTTAGCATAATTTATTGAATCAAATCTATGCTTTTCTGCATTCCTAGTCAAAAATACCTCTTTAGGTTGGGTGTTTTTTGTTATCAAACTCCCTGCACCAATTATGTTTAATGATTCAACCGTTACTTTGTTTACAATTTTACAATTAACTCCAACAAAAGAAAAATCCTTTATTATAGCCTCACCTGAAAGTACTGTGTTTGAAGCTACCCAGCAATGGGACTTTACTTCACTGTGGTGTGCTATCGTACAATTACACCAAATAAAACTATTTACTCCAATTTTAGCATAAGGTTCTACAACAGAATTAGATAAAACCATACTACCTTCTCCGATAGAAACATTTTCATGAACTACAGCAGACGGATGTATATAAGTTTCTAACTCATAACCTAGATTTTTAATTCGATTATAAATAACCATTCGGTTTTGATTCACATTATTGTAGCCAATGCCTAAAACAACTTTATGTTCTTCACAATTATAGCTATTTTTAAGTAATTTAATGTCTAATACATCAAGACCAAATTTCGATTTTTCAACAGCATATTCCCCATCAACTGCAAAACACATTACTTCATACCTTTCATCTGAATGTAAATAACCATAAAGAATATCTGCAGCAATTGAGTTACCTATTATTATAATTTTTTGCATTTATATTATCTAGTAATTTATTAGCCTCTTTCTTGAGAGTTTCATCTATCCATTTATGTGCACTAGAACTTGACGCTTCAATTGCATCTTGAACTAATTTTTTCGTTTCTTTTGTTACACCCTCAATTTTCCCATAGTAGCGTGTATTAAATGTCCCTCCTCTTTTTCCTGGAATTTCCAAATCAAAATTTCCTTTTGGTTCACCTTCTCCAACATCGTAATCAACTACATAATGAACATTTCCTAATATCCAACGAATTCCAACATTTCTAGCCTCAATTGGTATTAGTTCAAGAGGATTGTTTAAATTAAACATTTTGTTGTGATTAATTAAAATTTTCCCATACGTCGTATTTTTTAACCAGGGTGGCACATTTTTTTCACAGAAAACTACTTTTCCTCCTTTTTTAACAACTCTTGACATTTCTTTTAATCCTTTTTTAATATCTGGAAAATGGCCGATCCCAGAAAAACAATATAAAGCATCAAAAGAATTATCATTAAATGGAAGCGAACAAGCATTACCAACAGTGATGTTTTTATTTATTTTAGAATTTTTAAGTCTATTGTATGCTATTTTAACCATCTCGGGTGATATATCAATACTTGTAAAACTTCCTTCTTCGGATAGTTGGGATATTATAATTTCAGAATCAAGACCTGTTCCAGATGAAATTTCTAGGACATCATTTTCTGGACTTAAATTTAGCAGATTTACCATGAAATTTCTCGTATCATCTGACTTTTCATTATATAATTCGAATGTGATATCAACATTTTTATCATATGTTTTGGATTGAATTTTATATTGATCACGGGCAATCTTAGCAATCCCCTTGATTTCTTCCTTCACAGTAAAATCTATTATTCCGTCTTTTATGATGTATTTTTCTCCATTTTTATTGTAAAACATACCATCTATAACTTCTCCATTTGATTCGTTATTGATTTTTAGATCTAAGTTTTCCAAACTTTTTGGGGATCTAAAAATATGTTTATTTTCTTTTTTCATAAGTAGCTAAATTTATATGATTTCTTGAACTGCATATCCAAATCCTGTTAATCCGTAATCATTTCCGTTATACAACATAAATTTAGATCCATTATGAGAAAAAACAAATGGATAGCAAATCATTTCTGAATCCCATCCTTTTTCTGACACTGTAATGCCTGAATTTTTATCATCTCTTAACCATGATAATCCATCTTTTGATTTTGAATATCCCATTCTGTATTTGTCGATTCCATTTACTTCTCTGTGACCATACCACATGTGAAAATAATCATCATCTTTAATAACACTTGGTCTTCCAAAAGCATACTCTTTATCGTCTAAAAAAGGAATGCATTGTTCTTTATCAGAATTCCAATCAATACCATCTGTTGAAGTTGCATGAAAAATTGCATATCTTAATTTCCATTCATTTTTAATATTTTCCCATTTTAGTCCAGATAAGTACCAAGTATGCCAAACTTCGTTCTTATCAATATAAAAGCCAGTTGCAGCTGCAAAAATTGGATTATTTTTATCCATTGAAAAAACAGGACCAGCGAATTCTTTTTTCAATGATAAGTTTTCTAAATCTACTACAACTCTTCCGGTGTTACCAGTCCATAAAGCAGGTGGAAGATTTTGCCATCCTACATAATATAAATAAGTTTTATCTTTATGCTTTACAAAACTAGAGCTTATAGCTCCATCAGAGTCAAAATGTCCGTAATCGCCTGGCTTAAGAACTAATTTAGGTTCGGATATTATTTCTATCTGCATATCATTAACTTCAATGTAAGCCATAAAAATATTAGATCTTTTATTTTCATCTCTTTGGGTAAATGCAATTAAAAATATGTTGTTTTTAAAATGTGTCACTGTAGGGTGTGAGCAATGGGTAAAACCTTTTTTATTAGGTTCTAATATGCGACCCTTTTTGTTCCAAAATAATTTGTTACTTTTCAATGAATGTATGTATTTTTTTAACTATTGTAAATGGCATTTTTTTTGTTTCTAAAAAAATCTTGGAAATGTAAATTGAGACTATTCCCAAGCTAGAAAGAATTATACCTAAAGTGAAGAATATAGAAACCATAACACTAGCCCATCCAGATACCATAAAATCATTTGTTAGTTTTCTATAAATCAAATATATAATAAAGGCAAAAGAGAAAAAAGAAATTACTAATCCAAAATAAAATATAATATATAATGGTTTTACGGTACTAGAAAAAATAGAATTTACAAAGCTATGATATTTTGTGAAAAAAGTATATGTAGTTTTACTTGTTGACGTTTTATTAAAATAAACTTTTTTCTTGTTAAAACCATTTTCCAAAAAGACATTTCCAATGTAAAAATCTTGATTCATGTATCTAAAAGTGGAATTAACATAATTTTTTGACATAAGACGTACTGTACTTATATTTTTATCAATTTTTCTGTCTGAAAGTAAATTATAAAAAAAATAATAAATAGATCCAGAAAACTTTTCATACCAATTACCTTTTCTTTTTGATTGAACCCCATAAACAATATCTAAACTCTTGTCTTTATTTAACTCATTCCAAAAAAGATTCAATAACTCTGGTTTTTCTTCAAGATCAATATCTATCATGAAAATAAAATCACCCTCAGCTTCTTGAAGCCCCGTCATAATGGCTTTGTGATGACCAAAATTCCTTGAAAGTTCTACGATTTTTAGTTCTTTTATTTTATTTTGAAGCTTAAGGGATACAGAAAGTGAATTGTCAGGTGAGCCATCATCAACTAAAATTATTTCAAAATCATCAAATTCTGTTGGAACAGACTTAACAATACGAGTACAAAATTCTTCAATATATAGAGATGAATAATAAAGTGTACTAACAATAGATAATTTCATAGTTGTTATATTATTTATGAATTAGTCCTGTATTAAAAATCAAATCAAATATACTAACTCCATGTACAAAATCACCATATAACTGATCGTATTTTTTAAAATTAGAGTAATTGAAATAATGAACCTTTATATTATTGTTATAAAATAAATCTTCATCCATATAAAATTTTGCAGCAGGTCCTGAATAATAATCAGAAGCATTTAAATCTTTACAAATATTTATTAATCTTATATTTCGATCTTCATGAAGGTCAAAATCCTTAGAAAATCTTATTTCTGTTTTAATGTTTAAATATTTATTAATTTCCCTAATAAAGTGAAGATTAATTTCTGAAAGATATTCAAAATTACAATTCATATATAATTCTTCAATCCAACCAATGGTTTCTTTATAGTATTTAGCTTTGTTATAATTTTGTTTAAGTATTCCTAGGTGAGATTTATTCCATTTTTTATCTGATACTTTAGTTTCATTAATCTTTTGAAAATATTTACCTTTAACTTCAACTGGTATAGAAAGCCACTTTAGACCATTAGGTGTCTTTATGAGGTTTCTATTTCGCCAATCTCTTTTGGTGTACTGCATTTCATCATAAACTACAAATACATCAACTTTCGAAATTGCATTAAAATAACCTCTCCAAGGAATATAATTGGACTGAGTAATTAGAATTTTTTTTTCCATTAAATTTAAATATCATAAAATTATTTAAACTACTAGAAATATATAGTTGATAATTCTTAATTTGCTTAAAAAAATAATATAGATGTTAAAAGACCCCCAAATAGATACTTTTATTCAAAAAGAACTAGAAAGACAAACN
This sequence comes from Crocinitomicaceae bacterium, assembly GCA_002713405.1. Classification (GTDB taxonomy): domain Bacteria; phylum Bacteroidota; class Bacteroidia; order Flavobacteriales_D; family Parvicellaceae; genus MED-G20. Next base: position 14,116 of record PAST01000047.1, read on the forward strand.
GAAGGAATNGAATTAATAGCNTCNGAAAANTATGCTAGTGNNGCAGTAATGAATGCTAGTGGTTCCATNTTNACCAATAAGTATGCTGAAGGNCTTCCNAACAAAAGATATTATGGTGGNTGTAAAGTNGTNGANGAAATTGAACANTTAGCNATAGANAGNTTAAAAGAATTATTTGGNGCTTCNTGGGCCAATGTACAGCCNCANTCAGGTTCTCAAGCCAATGCNGCTGTTTTTTTAGCTTGCTTAAANCCAGGNGATAAAATNTTAGGATTTGANCTTTCTCATGGNGGGCATTTAACCCANGGATCNCCTGTTAATTTTTCTGGAAAANTATATAATGCAAATTTTTATGGNGTTGAAAAAGAGACTGGTATAATAGATTATAACAAAGTAAGAGACCAAGCACTTAAAATAAAACCAAAAATGATTATATGCGGAGCTTCNGCATATTCTAGAGATTGGGATTATAANACNTTAAGATCTATTGCAGATAAAATTAATGCAATTTTATTAGCCGACATTTCTCATCCATCAGGACTAATTGCTGGGAAAATTTTAAACGATCCTCTTCCCCATTGCCACATANTGACTTCAACTACTCACAAAACATTAAGAGGACCAAGAGGGGGAATTATTATGATTGGAAANGACATGGAGAATCCTTGGGGANTTAAATTTAAGTCTGGTAAACTCAANAANTTATCNACTTTAATAGACTCTGCAGTTTTTCCAGGAACNCAAGGNGGTCCACTAGAACATATAATTGCTGCAAAAGCAGTTGCCTTTAGAGAAGCNCAACAAAAANAATACAAAANATACATTAAAAACGTAGTTGAAAATGCACAAATAATGGGTAAGGAACTAATTAATAAAGGCTACAAAATTATTTCTGANGGTACAGACAATCATTGTTTGTTAATTGATTTAAAAAATAAAAATNTNACNGGGAAAGAGGCAGAAGAATCTTTAGGTCTAGCAGATATTACCTTAAATAAAAACATGGTTCCTTTTGATACACAATCACCATTTGTAACAAGTGGNATTAGAATAGGAACTGCAGCTATTAGTACTAGAGGNGTTNATAAAGACGAAATTAAAATAATCGCTAACTTAATAGATTCAAGTATTATAAATTATAATAACGAATCAGAATTATTGAAAATTAAAAGTCAAGTAAATGATTTAATGGGTTCTAAACCACTTTTCAAATGGTAAATAAAGAAATTAAAGCAAACAACCCTTCACTAAANTCGTGGGTTGAAGTTTCAGAAAACAGTGACTTCCCNATCCAAAATCTGCCGTTTGGAATTTATTCTACCAATTCTAAATCTAAAAGAATTGGAGTAGCTATTGGCGATCAAATTCTTGATTTATATANCTTGTTTAGGTTAGGCTACTTAAAATCTTTATCATTTTGTGAACACTGTTTTTCNAATGAATACCTAAATAGAATGATGGGTCACGGAAAATTAGAAATTCGAGATCTGAGAAATAGAATTTCAGAATTACTTAATGTAGAAAATCAAGAATTATCTCAAAACAAAGAAGCTATTACCAAAGTATTAGATTTACAAAGTAAATCTGAAATGTATTTGCCAGTTAAAATTGGAGATTATACCGACTTTTATTCTAGCGAGCAGCATGCATTTAATGTAGGGAGTATGTTTAGAGATCCCAATAATGCACTTCTTCCAAATTGGAAACATATTCCAGTAGCATACCATGGTAGAGCTTCTTCTATAATTCCATCAGGACATTCTGTCCATAGGCCAAAGGGCCAACAAAAATTAGACGATAACGANAATCCAATTTTTGGACCTTCTAAATTATTAGACTTTGAACTAGAAATGGGCTTCATAACTTTTAACGGCAAACCATTAGGANANCAAATAACAACTCTGGAAGCAGATNATTTTATATTTGGAATGTGTTTATTTAACGATTGGTCTGCTAGAGATATTCAAAAATGGGAATATGTTCCCTTAGGACCATTTTTAGCTAAAAACTTTGCNAGTTCAATGTCTTGTTGGATAGTTACTTTAGATGCTCTAGAACCGTTTAGAACAAAAGGACCTACTCAAAACCCAAAAGTACTTCCCTATTTAGAATATTCAGGCGACAAACATTTAGATATCAATCTTAATGTTNCTATTAAGTTAGCTAACGGACAAGAAAAAGTTGTTACTAAAAGTAATTACAAGCATATGTACTGGAATATGAACCAACAATTGGCTCATCACACCGTAAATGGTTGTAATATTAATTGTGGCGACTTACTAGCATCTGGAACAATTTCTGGACCTAAGGAGGGTTCTTTTGGATCTATGTTAGAAATTAGTTGGAANGGAACTAAACCATTGAAAATGCCCGATGGAACAGAAAGAAAATTTATTCAAGATGGCGACTCTGTCATTTTTAAAGGGCATGCATCCAATGGNAAATACAATATTGGTTTTGGAGAATTAATTTCTAAAGTTTTGCCACCAAAATAAGCAAAGATGGATGANGTCTTAGAAAATAAAATGATTTTGAACGCCTACAGAGGAGTTCTTCGTTCTATAAAATCTAGAAGATCTAAAGAAGAAACAAAAATCATAAGAAAGGCTTTCAACCTTGCAGTAAATGCACATAGAAATGACAGAAGAAAATCTGGAGAACCTTATATATTCCACCCTTTAGCTGTAGCAAGGATTTGTGGAGATGAGATTGGGCTAGGAACAATCTCTGTTGTGTGTGCTTTGATGCATGATACAGTAGAAGANACTACCATCACTTTAAATGATATTGAAAAAATATTTGGTCAGAAAGTAAAGTCAATNATAGATGGATTGACTAAAATTTCGGGTGAATTTGATTTCTCTAGTTCTTCACAAGCAGAGAATTTTAAAAAAATGTTTCTCACNATCCCAGACGATGTAAGAGTAATTTTAATAAAATTAGCTGATAGACTACATAACATGAGAACTTTGGACTCAATGAAAGAGAGTAAAAAGCTCAAGATTGCATCTGAAACATCTTATTTATATGCTCCACTAGCCCATAGGCTAGGTCTATTTTCAATTAAAACTGAGCTTGAAGATTTATCTTTTAAATTCACCTANCCCGAAGAATATTCAACTATCACTAAAAAACTTCAAAAAACAAAAGCTGTAAGAGAAAGATTTATTCAAAAATTTTCACTTCCTATTAAAAAAGAGTTGGACAAACAAGGTTTTAAATACCAACTTAAAGCAAGAACNAAAGGAATCCCTTCAATTTATAGGAAGACCCAAGAAAAAGGAGTTGATTTNGAAGAAATATTTGATGTATTTGCTCTTCGAATTATTTTAGATTCTAATGATGAAAAAGCAGACTGTTGGAAAGTTTACAGTATTGTTACAGATTTTTATATTCCAAACCCTGAGAGATTGAGAGATTGGATTTCCTACCCAAAGCAAAATGGTTATGAATCATTACACACTACCGTGATGAGTCCAACTGGNAAATGGGTNGAAGTGCAGATAAGAACTGAGAGAATGGATGTAGTTGCAGAAAAAGGACTGGCTGCTCACTGGAAATACAAAGAGCAAACAGAAAACGACACAAGACTCGATAAATGGATTTCAGACATTAGAGGAATAATGGAAAACAAGAGTAGAAATACTACTGAATTCTTAGATGAGTTTAAAAACAATCTCTACAGCGACGAAATATATGTATTTACNCCAAAAGGGGATCTTTTTACACTTCCTTTAAAATCTACAGCTTTAGATTTTGCATTTTCAGTTCATTCAGATGTAGGTGCAAAGTGTATTGGNGCAAAAGTCAACAGCAAATTAGTTCCTTTAAGCTATCTCTTAAAAAGTGGGGATCAAATTGAAATTCTAACATCTAAAAATCAAATACCAAAAGAAGGATGGTTAGAGTTTGTAATTACTTCAAAAGCTAAGTACAAAATCAAACAATGCTTAAAAGAAGAAAGAAAAGAAATTGCNGCAAATGGAAAAGAAATTTTAAATAGAAAGTTAAAAAACTTAAAGATTAACAACTCAGAAAACAATTTAAAACTCATTTTAAANTACTACCANTNCGAAGAGCATACTGAGTTTTATTATCAAATAGCCAATAACAATATAGATTTANGAAAGATTAAAAAAATTAATCAAAAAGGTGGAGAACTTTATATAAGCTCCTCAATAACNAAAAGTATTAAAAACACCTTTGAATCCTTAGTTAAAAAAGTAAAAAAAGGGGACGATTCCATTCTTATTGGCGATGGAGCAGATCCAAATTTAGATTATAAATTAGCTCCTTGTTGTAATCCATTACCTGGAGATTCTGTATTTGGATTTATTACCATCAATGACGGAATTAAAATTCACAGAAATAATTGTCCAAATGCCAAAGAATTAAGATCCAATTATGCTTACCGAATTCTTACTGCAAAATGGAAGATAAAACTGGGAGATGCATTTATTACTGGGCTTGAATTTACAGGAATAGATATTGTAGGTGTCGTAAAGGAATTAACTACTATAATTTCTGAAAATGAAAAAATAAATATGAAATCCTTAAACTTCAACACAAATGATGGTGTATTTGAGGGTGAAATAATGCTTTATGTTTATGATAAGTNACACCTTGAAAAGCTTATAAAAAAATTAAGAAATATTAACGGAATAGAAAAAGTGGTAAGAATAGAATAATATTCTATTTTTGTTAATAACAAATAAATTTCATTGTTGGAAAACTTATCCGANATACAAAAAAACGTAAGACAAGTATTCTTCGATTATCTTAGCGAAAAAGGGCACAGAAAAACTCCAGAAAGATTTGCAATACTTGCTGAAATTTACGGAATCAAAGGACACTTCGATATTGAAGAACTTTACAAAAACATGAAGAATAAAAACTATCGTGTTAGTAGAGCAACCTTATACAATACTATTGAACTATTAATAGATTGTGATTTAATTAAAAAACATCAGTTCGGTCAGAGTAGTTCTCATTTTGAAAAATCATATCAGTTTAAACAACACGACCATNTAATNTTAGATANTGGNGATGTTATAGAATTTTGCGACCCAAGAATTCAGAATATCAGAAAAACGATTGAAGAAATTTACAATGTGAATATAAATGATCATAAATTATATTTTTACGGTAAAAAAAAATCTTAAATGTTAGAAATTAATATTCTAAAAGATTCCAATTATTTGTGGGTGGATATTAAAGGAAAATTAATTATTGAACAGGATGGAAAGAATATGTTCGAGCAAATTAGTTCTAATATTTCTGAAAAATGCTCAAATATTATCCTGAATCTTAAGGACTTAGAATATATCAATAGTTCTGGATTTAATAATTTATTAAAAATACTAACAAAGTCAAGAAACTTTGGAGGCGATACTTTTCTTTGTAATATTAATTCAGTAATTGAAACTTTACTAATTACAACGAAATTAAATACTATTTTTAANGTCGAAAATAAAATAGAAAATCTTAAAGATTTTTTGAATAAACAATAATATGGGTGTTGATGTACTATTAGGTCTTCAATGGGGAGACGAAGGAAAAGGAAAAATTGTGGATGTTTTAACTCCACAATACGATATTATTGCCAGATTTCAAGGAGGACCCAATGCTGGCCACACCTTAGAATTTGAAGGTATTAAACATGTNTTACATACNATTCCATCTGGAATTTTTAGAGATAATGTNGTTAATGTCATTGGNAATGGTGTNGTTATTGACCCTGTTATTCTTCTTAACGAAATCAAACAACTTGAAGAATTAAATGTAGANGTTCAATCAAAATTATTAATCTCTAAAAAAGCACATATAATACTTCCAACTCACAAACTTTTAGACCAAGCTTCAGAAATTTCAAAAGGAAAAAATAAAATTGGATCTACTTTAAAAGGTATAGGCCCCACTTACATGGATAAGACTGGAAGAAATGGCTTAAGANTTGGAGATATTAATAGTCCTAGTTTTAATGAGAAGTATNAAAAATTAAAGGAGAAACATATCAATCTACTAAAAAATACCAATCTGTTAAAAGNTCTTCAATCAATTGAAAATGAATTTTTAGATAGTATAAAATTTTTAAAGAAGTTCGAACATATTGATAGTGAACACTTCTTAAATAATGCTTCCAAAAATGGTAAAAATATTCTAGCTGAAGGTGCTCAAGGAAGTCTTCTTGATATTGATTTCGGAACTTATCCATTTGTTACTTCAAGTAATACCACCACAGCTGGGACATGTACGGGTCTTGGAATCGCTCCAAATAAAATAAAAAAAGTAGTTGGTATTTTCAAGGCTTACTGCACTAGAGTTGGCAGTGGTCCTTTNCCATCTGAACTAAACAATGAAGTTGGGGAAGAAATTAGAAAACTAGGCCATGAATTTGGAGCTACTACTGGGAGAAAAAGAAGATGTGGGTGGATAGATTTACCAGCTTTAAAATACGCTATTATGATTAATGGAGTAACTGAATTATCTATGATGAAAGCAGATGTTTTAGACTCTTTTGAAGAAATTTTTGTTTGTACCCATTACGTTCAACAAGGAGAGCAAATANATTATTTTCCTTTTGAGCTAAATGAAAATACAAAGCCTGTTTTTAAGAAAGTTACCGGGTGGAATAAAGATATTACTAAATGCAAAAAAGAAGAAGATTTCCCTAAAGAGCTTTCNAGTTATATAGCATATCTTGAANAAGAACTTGAAGTGCCCATAAGTATAGTCTCTGTTGGNCCTAATAGAACAGAAACTATTGTTAGATAATATAACATACTGTAGGAATGGAACCATTGTTTAAAATTAAATGAGAACTNTCTTATCTATACTANCTATATTCTTTNTAACCTCCAATTTTAATATCTATAGTCAACAAAAAAAGATAAATTTTTCCTCAAAAGAAAGTAAAGGAATAACGTCTAACAAAAGGAAATTACTAGTTCTATGGAAAGAAGTTGTTTTTAAGCATGAATCCTCTATTATGAAGTGTGATAGNGCTATTTATGAAAGATCTAATAACTCATTCATAGCATATAAAAACGTTGAAATTAACGAGAATGATAGTTTAAAAATTTATGGAGATAGTATTCATTATTATGGAGATATTCAAAAAGCATATATATATGGTAATGTTACTGTTAAATCCAATAAAATTAATTTAAATACACCNTCAATGGTATATGATAAGAAAACAAAAATCGCTTATTATAAAAATGGGGCTACTGTCAGNGATCTTGAGAAAGGTTATAAAATAAAAAGTCAAAAAGGTGCTTTTAAAACACAAATTCAAAGTNTTTTTTTTAAAGAAAATGTAGTTCTAACCCACAAAGATTACAAAATAATTAGCGACACTTTGATTTATCATACCAACAACCAAAGGTCAGATATCATAGGGAATACTGAGATTATAACTAATAANAGCTCCATATTTTCTAATAAAGGGTGGTTTGATAGTCAAAACAACAATGCAGCCNTCAAAGGAGAAGTTATTTTAAAAAGCAAAAATCAAAAATTATTTGCTGATAGTGTTTTTTACAATGAGATTTCTGGGGAATCCTATGCTGAAGGAAATGTATTGATTAAAGATGATAGTGCTAAAATAATAATTANAGGAAACTACGGTATATTTAATGAGATAAAAGACTCTATTAAAGTATGGGAAAATTCCATATTTACCCAATTGGATAGTTCAGATACAATAAATATTTATGCAGATCAATTTATAAAGTTCCAAGACTCGTTAAAAGAGCTAATTATTTGTTATAACAACGTTGTTATCAACGGAAATTTAATACATGGAGANTGTGACTCTATTTATTACAACAAGACGGATTCTACTTTAAAATGTATTAAAAATCCAATTATTTGGTTGGGTAAAAACCAGGTGACAGGTGAAAAAATAGAATTCAAGGCATTTGAAGGAGAAATATATAATATGTTCGTTGATAATAATTCTATGATAATANCAAGAAAAGATAGTATTCATTATGATCAAATAAAGGGAGATCAAATTAATGGTCACTTTAAAAATAATGAACTAAATATATTAGATGTAAATAAGAATGGACAGGCTATTTATTATAANAGCGACGAAAAAGACTCTTTGATTAATGANATAAATATTATTTCCTGTGAATCTATGAAACTCCATATNAAAGAAAATAAAATTGAAAAAATAAAATTCTATTCTAAACCCGATGGGAAAACTCTTCCTCTTGAAGATGATGGGGGAAATGTGTATTTAGATGATTTTAAAATTATTTCTAAAAGAAGCTATGAAGAAAAAAAAGTCGTTGAAAAAGGCGATTCTCCAAATGGAAGGTAAATTTCATCAGAGTTTTTTGTACAAAAAGTATTGCAATAAATAGTGCTTTTATTGACAGTTCCTTTTTTTATTAGAGCATCTAAATTATTGTAGTTATGTACCACTATAGAATCTTGCTGAACAAATGCAATATTTGTCCTATTAAGTAAATCTAAATTAAATCCTTCATTAATTTGATTTATAAATCTTACCTGTTCATCTACTGCCCTTCCGCACATTCCGTCAGGGAAATAATCAGCTCCAACAACCAATAAATTATCTTTAATGAATTTCAATTGACCATTAACAGTCTGGCCATGTGACTTCCAATTATCGACAAAATCTTTAAATAATGAGAAAATATTTTTTTTTGTAACACTATCTATTGAAATAGGTGAAATATATAGCCAAATTTTAGATTGAGGGTGTAGGTTCTGAAAAATCATAAATCTGCAGCATTTGAAATGAGTTCTGCAATATCTAAAACCTTTACTTTCTCTTCTTTTTCGAAATGTTTGATTCCATCTGTCATCATTGTATTACAAAATGGACAACCAGTTGCAATATAATCTGCATTTACGTCAATAGCGTCCTGAGTTCTTTCAATATTTATTTCCTTATTCCCTTTTTCAGCATCTTTAAACATCTGTGCTCCTCCAGCACCACAACAAAGTCCTTTTGCTTTAGATCTTTTCATTTCAACTAGTTCAGCATCTAATTTCTCCAAAACTTCTCTAGGNGCTTCATATACATCGTTGGCTCGTCCTAAATAACAAGGGTCATGAAAAGTGATTTTTTTNCCATCAAATTTGCCACCACCTTTCAATAGCAAACGTCCTTCTCGAATTAGCTGATTTATTAATTGAGTATGGTGAACCACTTCAAAGTCAGCCCCGAGTTCTGGATATTCATTTTTCAAAGTATTAAAACAATGTGGGCATCCCGTAACAATTTTTTGAATTTCGTATCCTTTTAACAANTCTATATTTTGAATAGCTTGCATCATAAAAGCAAACTCGTTTCCTGCTCGTTTAGCAGGATCTCCTGTACAAGATTCTTCTGCACCAAGAATAGCAAATTTTATNTTGCAATAATTNAAAATTTTAANTATTGCTTTAGATATTTTTTTAGCTCTGTCATCAAAACTACCAGAACAGCCAACCCAAAACAATATATCTGGACGCTCATTATTTGCAATCATTTCTGCAACAGTAGGTACTCNAATTTTATTCATTTCATTACTCATCTACCCATTTATTTCTATCTGCCTGTGCAAACTGCCAAGGAGCTCCGTTATTTTCAATATTAGTAAGCATACCTGCTAATTCAGTTGGAACTTTAGATTCTTCCATAACTAAATATCTTCNTAAGTCTATAATTATTGACAATGGGTCAATACTTACTGGACACTCTTGAACACAAGCATTACAAGATGTGCAAGCCCAAATTTCCTCCTCGGAAATATAATCTCCCAATAAAGATTTATTGTCCTTAAAATCTGGACCATTAATTCTTTTGTTTGCTCCAACCTCCTCTAANCTATCTCTAGTATCCATTATTATTTTTCTAGGACTTAATAATTTTCCAGTTTGACTTGCTGGACATGCAGAAGTACAACGTCCACATTCAGTGCAAGTATAAGCGTCCATCAAGCTTTTCCAAGTTAAATCTTCAATATCTTTAGCTCCAAATCTATCCGGAATGGATTCTTCTCCTTCCGCAGGAATTACATAAGGATCAAAACTNGGGTCAAACATTTTCAACACTTCTTCTTTGACAGTACTTAAATTATTAAAAGCTCCTTTGTTATTTAAATTACTAAAATAGGTATTGGGAAAAGCCATAATAATATGAAAGTGTTTTGAATAAGGCAAGTAATTCAAAAATCCAAAAACAACCAAAATATGACCCCACCAGCCCAATCTCTCTAAAATAATCAATGTCTCAACATCAAAATAATTAAAAAAATAAGGTGCTGTAAAAGATGAAATCAAAAAACCAAAAGAACCACTTCCAGCAATCTGAGATTTACCTTTTAGAAAAAGAGCTTCATCCGCACCATTCATAGTAAANACACAAACTAATAAGACAATTTCTAGATAAAGAATAATATTACCGTCTAATTTTGGCCATCCAGTCATTTCAGACATTTTAAATCTTGGAATCTGAAGTAAGTTTCTTCTTGCCAAAAAGTACAATGTGGAGACAAATGCCAATACAGAAAGTACTTCTATAGTACTAATTAATAAAACATAAATCCATCCTAATTTNTTAAAGAAAAATCTATGACTTCCGGATATTCCATCGGCAATAATTTCTATTAATTCAGTTGAAGTAAATAAAAATGCTACATATATGAAAAGGTGTAATAAGGCAGGAACAATGCTCTGAAACATTTTTTTTTGACCCAGTGCAACTAATAAAGTAGTTTTAATTCTCTGAGCTTTATTATCAGATCTGTCAAGTGGTTTACCTAAAGATATNTTTTTTCTGATTTTAGAAATGTTGAAGCTAAAAAATCCAAATCCGACAACCATAAGAACAATAAAAAGCAATTGGCTAATCATAGAAAATTAAAATGTTACTTCTTAGAAATTTAGAGAATCAACTGCAAACTTTTTTAAGAGCTTTTCATCTCTAGANTCTAAAATGCTTTTGTCTTTTTTACCAAATATACTGAATTGAACATATCGTTTTGGTTCTGTTTTAATATTTTCTACTAACCTGGTAGCCTCNTCAATCATTTGTGTGACAGATAAATAAACTGTAGAATCGTTAATTAATCTAGTAAGTGTTCCATCTCCATTTTTAATATCATAAAGAATCATATTAACTTCTTCTAAAGATTGTTTTGCATTATTGATAGTCCCCTTTATATCAGANGCTAAAAGAGAATCTGAAAGATGAGCAGTATTATTCAATATTTTGTTAACAGCTTCATTGCTTTCCNTGAGATTAGATGTAACTGTTTTAATATTAGAAACAATCTGTGTNATATTATCTTTTTCGCTTCTTATCAAACTACTAATTTGAAGAGAAACNTTTTCCAAATTTTTTATAGAATTTTTAATGCCGTCAAAAGATTCGTCCAAATTATCTGTATTTCTACTAAATATTGCCTCAATGGTCTTAATTGCTGAATCTGCTGTACTAATTAATTCATTAGTTTTCTTTTCAAGTGGAATTAAACGCTCATTTATCTGATCTTCTAGAGCTAATGATACTGAAGATGGAATGGTGTCTCTAGAATTGTAATAATCTAATGAATCTCCCCAAAAAATATCTAAGTAAGAACCAGAAAGCAAATCCGAGTTTAATAAAACTAAAGATCCTTTCTTAAGCTTAAAAACGTTNGGNTCTGTCAACTCAAATTCTACAANAATATTATTTAAATTATTTGNTTGAAAATTAATATTGGTTATTATCCCTACCTGTAAGCCATTTAAGTTAACAGGTCTTCCCGTAGAAAGCCCTTCTGAATTAGAAAATATACTATAGTACACAAACCTAGATTTCCATATTTCTTGACCTTTTAAAAAAAACGATCCTACTATTAGAACACTAATTCCAATTAAAGTAACTATTCCAATTAAAAATTCTTTTTTAAGTTTCATTTAGCAATATTTTACAGCTTTTCCCAATTTAGTCTTTTTCCNTCTTGGAAAGAAACTACAAAAGCAGATTCATATCCANAATTTTTAGCTTGGCTTAAATGCTTATTTGCAGTTTTCATATTTGAGCTAAAACCAAAAGTATATTTGTAATAATTTCCACTAATATACACTTCTACGCCTTTTAAACCATTAAAGTTTTCAGGAAGTGTTGAAATTTTAACACTTGATGTGGCTATTTGAACCTTGTATACGATTCCTGTATCTATATGATTCTCTTTTTGTAAAANACTTATTTCTTCCTTATTTTCTGTTAAAGATTCGTCAACATTATCGTACTTATTTTTATAATTTTTAAAACCTTCAAAAATATGATTNGCTAATTTTAATTGCCCACTTTTTGAAATAAGCAACTTTTCATCTTTGGGATTAGACAAAAAACCTAATTCCAATAAAACAGCTGGCATTGTTGCTCTGTAAAGAACCATGAAGCCNGCTTGTTTAACTCCTCTGTCTCTAAGTCCTAATTTTAACCTGCAATCCTTTTGAATTGAATTAGCTAAAATTAAGCTTTGATCTAAAAATGCATTTTGCCTCATGGATAATGCTATGTAAGCGTCTGGATCATTTGGGTCAAACTCAGAATAAGTTTGCTCGTTATTTTCTTCCATTAAAATGGATGAGTTTTCAAATTTTGCCACTTCAAGAGCTGCTTTGGATTTATGTAACCCTAGAACCCATGTCTCAAAACCATTTGCAGAGGGAGCTTCAATAGCATTTGCATGAACTGAAATAAATAAGTCAGCTCCAATTTCATTGGCTATTNTAGCTCTTTTAGCCAAGCCAATAAACCGATCGTCATCCCTAGTAAAAATTACTTTTACATCTGGAAATTCTTTCTTAATTAATTCCCCTAAAAGCAAACTAACTTTTAACACAACTGTTTTCTCAAAATTTTTATTTGGACTTACAGCCCCTGGATCTTTACCGCCATGTCCTGGGTCAATTACAACAGTATTTATACCTAATCCTGTCTGAGAGTTNANCTGAACTAAACAAAACATTAAAAGAATTAAGNGAAAATATTTTCTTAAAATAAGTACCATTATATTTGTATAATTTTATTTCGTTTTAATCGTTAATAAAAACAATTCTTTCTAAAGAGAGTCTATTTATACATGTTTAAAAATCAAAACAAATTTAAGCTGCAAATCGAAAAAATTAAAGGTCTTTCCTTTGTTTTTATACTCTTTTTAGTGTTAATAAACAGAAATTCTTTTTTCGGACAAATTGNGAGTAACCAAAAATCAAGCCAATTAGAGGAAGCTTTGAACTGGAATGCAAAAGATTCTATTATTTTGGATATGAACAATAAACAAACCCATCTTTATTCAGAGGCACACATAGACTATGGTGAGATAATTTTAGATGCATGCTACATTAAATTTGATTTTAAAAGTAAAATTGTACATGCAGAATATTGTTTAGATAGTAATAATCAAAAAATTGGTAAACCAATTTTATCTGACGGATCAACTTCTACCACTTCTGACTCATTGAAATATAATTTTAAAACGAAAAAAGGAATAACATATGAAGTACTTCTTCAGGAAGGAGAAAGTTTTATTCATGGAGAAAAAGTTAAAAGGCAAAATAATGGAGACGTNCATATTAGAAATGCATTTTATACTACGTGCGATTTAGAACANCCACATTTTTATTTTAAACTAAGAAAAGCAGTTATTAAGCCNAACGATAAAATTGTTTCTGGCGCAGTAAATTTACACATTGCAGATATTCCTACTCCTCTAGGGTTACCATTTGCTTTTTTACCTAANAAAAAAAATAAAAGTTCTAATGGTCTTATCATCCCAAATTATGGAGAATCTAGAGCATTAGGGTTTTATTTACTTGGNGGAGGGTATTACCATCAATTTAAAGGNGGTAAACTTAGCACTTCAATAACTGGGGACATATACAGTTTAGGTTCTTGGGGAGTTAGTAACTCAACAAGCTATAAAATTAGATATAAATACAGTGGACAATTCTCTTTAAATTACAGAAATACTATTCAAGGTGAGAAAGGCTTTGAAGATTATAACAAAAGCAAAGATTTTTTTGTCAAATGGAACCATCAAAATGATGCAAAACTTAATCCAGGAACTACCTTTAGAGCACTAATAAATGCAGGAACTACCACTAATTTTAGAAATGATTANAACAATATTTCAGCACAAAACTATTTAACTAATACTTTTAATTCAAATATTGCTTGGAGTAAGAAATTTAAAGGCGCAATATCCACTAACTTAAGTGNAAATTTAAGACACAGCCAAAACAGTAATTCTGGTTTAATGACTTTTACTCTTCCTGAAATTGCATATAATGTAAATCGATTTTATCCATTTAAAATGTTAAGAAAAAGTAGTATTAATAAAAACTTTATCCATGAANTAATTGATCAAACGAATATTAATTATCAAATGAATACCAAAAATCAATTGAGTTTAAATTCTGAAAATCTTTTAAATAATAATTTAGAAAGTTTACTTTCTAAATCAAGAAATGGAATGAGACATAATCTAAGTGCTTCAAGTTCAATAAAGCTTTTTGGAAAGAACGTCACAATCAACCCTTCTTACAAATTATCCTCTTTATGGTATATGGAACAAATTTATAGAAATTGGGACAATTCTGAAAATGAAATTATTAACGATACTGNAAAAGGGTTTTCTCAAATTTATTCTCAAAGCATAAGTNCTTCTGCAACAACAAAAATTTATGGATTCTATAGTTTTGCAAAATTTCTTTCCGGAAAACACGGAATTAAAATTAGACATACANTAACACCAAATATAAATTTTANTTATAGGCCCAATACTCATCCATGGCAAACGTATCAATCAGATTCTTTAGGGAATACTCAATCTTACTCTCCATTCTCTAATAATATTTATGGAACGGTAAATTCATCCGAGTCTGGAAGAATTGGTTTTAGTTTAATTAATTCTTTAGAATTAAAAAGAAAAAATTTAAAGGATACAACTGACAAAGAACCATTTTTAAAATCAAAAATTTTAGAAAACCTTAGTCTAAATTCTGGTTACGACCTAATTAAAGATTCCTTCCAACTAGATAACATTAGAATAATTGGAAGAACTACTCTTTGGAAAAAAGTTAATTTAAGGTTTGCTGGTCAAATAGACCCTTACCAATATGAAAATGGGCGAAGAATAAATAAATATCAATTTTCTAAAAATAATAGTATAGGAACTCTGAAATCTGCAAATTTTGCTNTAGGAACTAGTTTGAAATCTCCAAAAAAGAATAACAAGGAATATAAAAGCNATAAAGGAAGCAAAGAAGAATTAGAAGTAATCAATTCCAATCCAGACATGTATATAGATTTTAATATTCCCTGGACGGTTGGAATAGATTATAAAATTGATTATAGAAGANCAATTAGTGCTACAATNGATACTTCTTTCATCACTCAAAGTATAGGCTTAAGAGGAGACATAAGCATTACNAAAAACTGGAAACTTTCTTATATGACAAACTATGATTTTGTAAATAAGGAGTTTAGTTTTACTTCTATCAATATTGCTAGAGATCTTCATTGTTGGCAAATGAGCTTCAATTGGATTCCTATAGGATTTATGAGAAGTTANAATCTGAATATAAGTGTGAAGTCCTCNATACTTCAAGACCTTAAATTACAAAGAAGNAGAACATGGTACGATAATAATATTCCTTAAATTTACATATGAAATCAATAATAGAAATTCCAAATGCACCAGCCCCTGTAGGACCATACAGTCAAGCTATTAAATACAATGGATTAACTATAGCAAGTGGTCAAATTGCAATAGATCCTAAAACAGGTATTTTAGATACCAGTTCTATTGAAAATGAAACCCTCCAAATATTAAAAAATATTGATGCTCTTCTAGAAGCTGGAAATCTAAAAAGNGACAACATATTAAAATGCAGTATTTTTTTGAAAGATATGAACGACTTCAATAAAATAAATGTAATTTATGAAAGCTTTTTTAATAAGCCATATCCCTCCAGAGAAACTGTGGAGGTTGCAAGACTTCCTAAAGATGCCAATATTGAAATTAGTTTTATTGCGGGCGANTAGTTAATTACTCAAATTTAAAAANTCATTCCAAAGAGGATCAACAGGAGGATTTGCCAAAATTGTCATTTCTTCTTTTTTTACTGGATGCATAAAAGAAATTGATCTAGCCAACAAATGAATACTACCATCTTTATTGGTTCTTTTTGCGCCATATTTNACATCTCCCTTTATTTTACAGCCCATATGACTAAGTTGCACTCTTATTTGATGGTGGCGACCAGTCAATGGATTTATTTTTAAATAAAAATAGTTTCTGCTTCTACCAATTAGGGTGTATTTTAAAACCGCTTTTTTACTTTTTTTGACTTCCACATCGTAAGCTCTAGACTTGTTTTTTTCTTGGTTTTTTTTNAGCCAATTGGTTAATTCTCCTTTTTCAAATGGTGGTTTTTCCTCCACAACAGCCCAATACTCTTTTTTAACTTCCTTATCTCTAAAAAATGCATTCATTCTTGCAAGAGACTTAGATGTTCTAGCAAAAACAACTACTCCACCAACTGGTCTATCTATTCGATGAATTATGCCTAAAAAAACATCTCCAGGCTTGGAGTATTTTTTTTTAATATATGCTTTGACATTTTCCGCAAGAGTAACATCCCCTGTCTTGTCTGATTGAATAATATCTCCAGAAAGCTTTTTTACAGCAATNAGGTGGTTGTCTTCAAATAATACTGAGAAACTTAGTTTAGTACTGTTCTTTTTCATTGGGGAAATCTTGAGATTTTACATCTTTCTTAAAATTACTACAAGCTTTTAATATCTCATGATGAAGGTTATGGTACCTTCTTAAAAATCTTGGAGAAAATTCTTGGGTAATTCCAAGCATATCGTGTAAAACCAAAACTTGTCCATCTACNCCNCCTCCAGCACCAATTCCTATGACAGGNATTTCTAACTTTTGNGAAACAATAGAAGCTAACNTTGCAGGAACTTTTTCTAGAATCAATGCAAAACAGCCAGCNTCTTGTAATAAAAGAGCATCTTCAATAAGAGCATTTGCTTCTTCTTCTTCTCTAGCCCTNACTGTATAGGTTCCAAATTTGTAAATTGATTGAGGAGTTAAACCTAAATGACCCATTACGGGAATACCTGCAGAAAGAATCCTTNCAACAGACTCAATAACTTCCTTACCCCCTTCAAGTTTTACAGAATGAGCTTCTGCCTCTTTCATAATTCTTATAGCAGATCTTAAGGCTTCTCTTGAATCTCCTTGATAATTTCCAAAAGGTAAATCTACCACAACTAAAGATCTATTTATTGCTCTTATGACAGAAGAAGCATGATAAATCATTTGGTCTAAAGTTATGGGNAAAGTAGTTTCGTGNCCTGCCATTACATTGGAAGCAGAATCACCAACTAGAATCACATCAATTCCAGCCTCATCTACAATTTTAGCAATTGAATAATCGTAAGCAGTTAGCATGGATATTTTCTCATNATTCCTTTTCATTTCTTGAAGAACATGAGTGGTTACTCTTTTTATATCTTTGTGGAGAGACATTTCAATTAAATTTTATACAAATTTGATACATTATTCGAGATTATCTTAATAATTTTTAGTTTTTAAAAAAATATGAGTGCTTTTAATAAAATATATAGCTATCATTTAATAGTATTCTACTTTTTATTATTACCATTTTATTACTTTTCCAATCATATAAACGGAGTCATCTCTAACAAAAATGGAGAGCCATTACCATTTGCATCGGTTTATATTAAAAATACAACATATGGAGTTAGTTCTAACGCATTCGGAGAATATTTTATAGAACTAAAGCCTGGAAAATATACAATTGTTTATAGTTACATAGGTTTTCAAAGCAAAGAAAAAATTATTACCCTTAAAGATATTCCTCAGAAAATTAATATCATTCTGGATGAAAATGATCAAAATTTAATAGAGTATGAAGTAGTCTCTAACACGAAAAATAAAGCTCTTGAGATTATTGAAAAAGTCAAAAAAAATAAAAAAAAGTATATACAAAAAAGTTTTTCTTCTAAGGAGTATTCTAAAAACACCATAGAAAAAAGACAATTTAAATTGCAAAGAAAAGACACTATAGAGAAATGGGATCTAGATACTTCTAAAACCATTAATTTCAAAAATGATGTACTTAAATTTGTAGAATCTTATGGGGACTTTTATAGCTTAGAATCTAATGAAAAAAGCTGGTCTTATCAAGCTTATCAAGATTTTGCTGACACAAAGCAGGAACAGGACTTTGTAATTATACAATCTTTTGAAGATTTTGGAGAATATAATATAACACCACAATATGAAGTGGATGATAAATATGAATTTTTAATAACCTTATCCGAAATAGAGTTTGATTTATTTGAAAATAATATCGACATTAAAATTGCCAATAAACCAATAATTTCTCCTCTTTCCCCAGTGTCAAGAACCTATTATAAATACGATTACATTGGATTTATTCCACAGGAAGATTCCACTAAAATTCACAAAATTCAAATTTCTCCAAGATTTAAAAATGAACTGTTGCTAAAAGGAGTATTATTCATTGAAGACTCCACTTTTTCAATAAAATCCGTAGAGTTAGAGTTAAGTGGCCCTATTCAATCTGAATTTAATTTTGAGAACTTCCATATTATTCAAAACTACAAGCAATTTAAAAGTCAAAATTTAATCGAAAGAAAAATTATTGACTACACAATTAAAGAAGAGATTTTCAAAATAATAGGAAATGCAGTAATTATAAATTCCAACTTCCAAATTATTGACAAGCTTCCAGATTATTTTAAAAAAAATCAAGTAAAATTTTTTAGCGACTCTGCTGAGTTAATTTCAGATCAACAATGGGATAGTTTTAGAGCTATAGATTTGAAAAAAAATGAACTTGAATATGTAAAATATACAGATAGTTTAAGAAATTATTACCAAAGTGAACAATATGCTTTAGAACAAGATAGTGCTTACAATAAAATCACCTTAGCAAAGGTACTTTGGGAAGGAGTAGGACAAAAGAACAGATACAAAGGTTATTCATTTTATATATGGCCAGTAGTATCTCAGTTCAACATTTTTGGAATTGGTGGATACAGACACAATCTTGGTTTTAATTACAATAAAAATATAAATGATCAATTTAAAATAAGTACAGAGAATAGAATAGATTATGGCATAGTAAATAAAGATTTCAAAGGTTCTACCAACATATCTATAATTTCAAATGATGAAAAATACAAACAGCTTACTATAGGAATTGGAGATGAGTATAAACCAATTAATAGATTCCCTTCAATTTCAACGGCTTTTTCAAGAAGTAATTATGTAAGGTCACAACAAATACAAACAGCCTATAGAACTGAAATAGTAAATGGCTTGTATGGGGAAATGAAAATACAATATTGTCTGCAAACCCCAATAGATAATTTAGATTTAGAAAGCGATATATTCAACTCTTCAGATTCTATTTTAGAGCTTACTCCTTTAGCATTCGATCCTTATAAAAAATTTGAAAGTAGAATTCAATTAACATGGCTTCCTTTTCAAAAATATTATTTCAAAAAAAATAAAAAAATTATTCTTGGAACAAAATACCCTACAGTTAATTTTATTTATCGAAAAGGTATTCCTGGAATTTTAAAAAGTGAAGTAAATTTTGATTATATAGAACTAGGAATAAATGATGAATTTACTATTCCACATTTAGGAAAATCAAAGTGGAATATTCAAATGGGAGCATTTGTAAATAAAAAAAAATTAAGAGTAATTGAGTGGAAGTACTTTAGAGGATCAGATATAGGCTTTTTTAGCAACCCTCTTACCTCATTTCAACTTTTGGGGAATACTCTTTTTACAGAAAGCTCGTACTTAAGGGGCAATTACGTCCATAGTTTTGATGGGAATATTTTCAATAAATTGCCATTAATTAGCAAGCTAGGTCTGGAACTTTCCGCTGGAATTGCAACGCTAATTATTCCTGATCAGGATTTTGCACATCTTGAGTCCTTCATTGGAATTTCAAGACCATTTAGAATATTTGGAGGCTTGGTGAAATTTGGAATATTTATCTCGAGCTCTATTAATTCTAAAGGCAGTTCTGAATTTGAGTTAAAGGGGGGTATTAATGGATACGATTCGTTTAGAAACCAGTGGGACTATTAATTCTTCAAAGGGATAACTTTAAGAACCTCAACAAATAAACTCCAAAATTTCTGTACAGAAGCAATGTGAACCTTCTCATCTGGTGAGTGTGGATTTTTAATGGTTGGTCCAAATGAAATCATATCTAATCCTGGATATCTTTCATTTAATATTCCACATTCTAAACCTGCATGACAAGCCTGAACTTTAGGTTCTGAACTAAACATGTTTTTATAAAGAGAAACCATGATATCTAAAATTTCAGAGTCCGTATTTGGAGCCCACCCTGGGTAAGAACCAGAATGTTGAACTTCAGCGCCAATATTTAAAAATGAAGCACCAATAGTTTTAGCGATATCCTTTTTTGAACTTTCCACCGAACTCCTTTGTAAACTTTGGGTAATAAAACTTCCCTCTTTTAATATGACTCTCGCCAAAGAAGAAGAAGTCTCTACTAAACCATCAATAGATTGGCTCATTTTATAAACCCCATTAAAAACAGAATATATAGCATTCACAATTTCATAAGAATCATTTAGTGAAAGTCCATGGGTTATAGAATCTATATTATTTACCTCAATTATTAAATCAGGTTCAGATTTGAAAAATTCGCTTTTAATTTCAGCTACTAAATCATCTAGTTGACTTAAAAAATCTTTACTGTCCACAACAATCTTAGCTACAGATTCTCGTGGAATAGCATTTCTCAGACTTCCTCCGTCAATTTGAGAAATTTTAAGATTATAATTTAATGCTAATTCTAAAATTCTATTCATTATTTTATTGGCATTCCCTCGTTCTAAATGAATATCCATTCCTGAATGACCTCCTTTTAATCCTTTTACAATAATTTCAAACCCAATACCACCAGATATCTTTTCTTGCTTGTATAGTTTTAAAGTATTGGTATCTATTCCACCAGCACATCCAATACTAAACTCGTCGTCGTCTTCGGTATCAAGATTCAACAATATTTCACCTTCTAAAACCCCCTTTTCTAACCCAAAGGCGCCAGTCATTCCAGTTTCTTCATCGATAGTAAACAATGCTTCAATAGNNGGATGTTGAATCGTANTNCTAGCTAAAAGTGTCATTATTGTAGCAACTCCCATTCCATTATCTGCACCCAAGGTNGTTCCNTNNGCTGTTACCCAATCTCCATCAATATAACTTTGNATTCCCTGNNTTAAAAAATCAAATTCTGTATCNGCATTTTTTTGNTGAACCATATCCAAATGACTTTGGATAATTACNNTTTTTTGGTTTTCGCNTCCNTTAGATGCNGGTTTTTTTATAATNACATTTCCACATGGATCTACATAAGTAGATAAGCCAAGGTTAAGGCCAAAGTTTTTAATAAACTCTATCACTCTTTCNTCNTTTTTNGANGGTCTAGGAACAGCATTTAAATCTTCAAAGTTGTTCCATAGTTCAACTGGTAATAAATCTCTAACNTTCATTTTAATTCTCTTTTATAAATTTTATAACCNCCATAGTCTTNTANNACTTTTANATTTTTAGNTTTTTCTAACTGTTNAATAGNCTTATTNTTTTTAGCAACAAAATANGCTNCTCTATCCAGNTCNCCATTNATTAACCAACTAAGAACATAACTGTTGAATGTTGTTTTTTCTTTTCTATTTAANTCATTTAATGAACTTNTATTGAAATCTATTTCTTAAAATCTCNTTTTTCTTATGGTATAGAAAATCTGTTGACTTCAAAGGCTCAAATTCTGAATAAAAGTAATGCGCATAACTCTTATAACCTACAGTTGTTAAATACTTTTTTTCTTTGGATATTTCTTTGTAAAAAGAAATTACTGAACCTTGAGTTATATTTTCAATTTTAGNTATGGTTATCTTACTAAATAAAGAAAAAAATAAGCCGATTATTAAAGAGTAGGAAACTAAAGAAAGTAAAACTTTAGATTCAAATATTGTAAGCCAAATAATACTTCCTAAAATAAATAAGGAAGGAATAATCCATTCCCAACCAATCCAATTCAATTCAATATTCAAAAGTTTTTGAATATATAAATCGTTAACCGAATTAATTAAAAACTCCTTTTGGTGGATAAAAACATAAAATGCAACCATTAAAATTAACCCTATTAATATACCAGTAAATGATAATGAGTATTTTAAAACCCAGTGAAAAGATTTGCCCATATATAGTTTGTAGATTTCGATGGAGGCTAAAAAAGATAATGGCAAGTAAGCCATAGATGAATAATGAACTATTTTAGTAGTAACTATTGTAAATAAAATTAAAATCACCCATAAAACAATCCTCATCATTCTTTCAAAAGCAATGCCAGAACCAGAATCTATAAAACTATTTCTAAAAGCAAAAAAAGAAAAAGGAATACAACCAAAAAGAACAACTAAAAAATGGTAATAAATAGGTTGTTTATGTCCTGCCACTGGATGTGAAAATAATTCTATTTGGTACTGCAAAAACTCAACTAGAAACCAAGGGCCTTTATTTAGTAACTCAAAAAAATACCATGGAGAAGAAACCAAAATCACAGTTACAAAAAAGAATAATACATGTTTAAAAGGAACTTTTATTTTGTACAATAACAAGTAAGTAAAACAAGATAGAAGCACTATTAAAAGTCCTACTGGACCTTTACATAGAATAGCTAACCCAGCGAAAAAACTTGATAAAAAAATATATCTGGAATGTTTAATTCGAATGTAAGAAAAGAAAAAATAAATAGATAAGAAGATAAATAAATTAAAATATGGATCAATAATACCAGATCTGAAATATAGATTAGGCAAGAATCCAGCTATGAAAATAATAGACCATATCCACCCAAAAGTTGTGTTTTTTAATCGAGTTCCAATTTTAAATAAAATAATTGGAATTATAATAGATAACAGAGCGTTAGGAAATCTTGCAGCAAAGCTAGTTATCCCAAATATTTTAAAAGAAATTGTTTGAATCCAAAAAAATAAAGGTGGTTTTTCATGAAAAGGCTCAAAATTAATCATCACTTGAGAAAAATTATTTAACAACAACATTTCTCGAGAAGACTCAGCAAAATTAATTTCATCCCAATCAAATAAATTAAAATCCCCAATTGTTGAAAATATCAAAATACATGTATAACAAGAAAAGAAAAGAATTGGTTTTAGATTTATTTTAAGGAAGTTCATTCTAATCTTTAATCATGTTTTTATTGAATAATAAAGGTTCGATATATTTAAAAGTTAAAATTGGAATTAGAGATCCTATTAAAGCACCTGCTAAAACGTCGATTAAAAAGTGTTGGGATAAATAAATTCTAGAAAACCCCACAATATATGCTAGAAGGACAAGTAATAATGGAAAATATTTTTTTTTCATTAAAATACAAATGCTCATACACAAACAAAATATTAATGCACTATGCCCGCTTGGAAAAGAGAATTTTTCATAAAGATCTACTCCATCAATCAGGTTCCAAGAACCATCTGCAATTAAATTCTTAAAATAAAAACTAGGTCTGAACTGATTAGAGAAAACAACTCGTTTTAGAACTTGAATAAGGATGGTATTGATAATTAGAGAAATCAAAATAGATGTGCCATTTTTCTTATTTGCAAATAAAAAAATCAATGCAACCAAAAAAACAAATCTACCATCACCAAAAAAAGTAATGTATTTGAAAAATTGATCTAAAAAGTTATTATGGGATGCGTTGACAATTATAGAAAAATTATTGTTTTGAAATATAGCTAAAAATAAAATGCCAATAAAGAATAAAAAAATCCACAACAACCAATAATTACTAATTAAATTTTTTAAACGTCTATTAATCATTTTTTAAATTAAAATTTTCCAATTTATTATTCCAATTTTAGTAAGAAAATATTTAATTGAAGTCCAAATAACACCTATTCCATAGACTAAACTTCTCTGAAAATTAATTGATGATGCTTCCTTAAAATATTTGGTAGGACAAGTAATTTCTCCAATAAGGTAGTTTTTAAACATGATTTGAGCCAGCATTTGATTGTCAAAAATAAAATCATCCGAATTTTCATTAAACTTAATATCCTTAAGTACTTCACTAGTGAATGCTCTGAAACCAGAATGGTATTCTGAAAGCTTTTGATTCAATAAAATATTTTGAAACAATGTGAGTATTCTATTTGCAAAATACTTATAAATTGGCA
>PAST01000050.1 GCA_002713405.1 Crocinitomicaceae bacterium
ATTGTTAGGATTCCCCCATTCATCATATTCAAAAGTTGTTAATGGTATATCATCATCAAGCATAGTAGTCACCACATCAACAAATGGAACCCCAGCAACGATTCCTTTAAATAGGCCTGGTTCCATATTCATAACTGCTCCCATCAATAAACCTCCAGCACTTCCACCTGCTGCATACAAGTTTTCAGAACTACAAAAACTATTTTCTATCAAATGCTTACCACAGTCAATAAAATCATAAAATGTATTTTTCTTTTTTAATAGCTTTCCATTTTCGTACCACTTTCTACCCATGTCTTCTCCTCCTCTAATATGGGCAATAACAAAAATAAATCCTCGATCAAGTAAGGTTAATCTATTGGTGCTGAATGTAGGATCTATACTATACCCATAGGAACCGTAAGCATATAAAAGTGTAGGGTTTTGACCATCTTTCTTCATCCCTTTTTTATAAACCATGGACATTGGAATCTTAGCTCCATCTCTCCCTTCTACCCAAACTCTTTCAGAGTTATATTCGTTTTTGTCATATCCTCCTACAACCTCTTTTTCTTTTAATATTTTCCTTTCTTTAGTTTCCATATTGTACTCAAACATAGTTCCAGGATTTACCATGGAATTGTAAGAATATCTTAAAACAGAAGTATTCATTACTAAATTAGAATTTGTTCCAACAACATAAGTTGGTTCGTTAAATGGAATGTAGTGCACAGAATCGTTTTTAAAATTCATTACACACAATTGGATTAGACCTTTTTTTCTTTCCGAAACCACTAAATATTGGTCAAATACGTCCAATCCTTCAATTAAAACATCTTTTCTGCCAGAAATAAATTCTTTCCAATTTTCTTTTCCAGTACTGTCTTTACTGCATATCTCTACACTAAAATTATGGTGATTTTTATTAGTTAGTATATAAAATTTATCTTGATGGTGGTAAATATTATACTCTAATCCTCTTTCTCTTTTTTGAAAAATTTCAGGTTTTTTTAGCGGATCATTTGCAGGTATAAGCCTATATTCATCACTTAGTGTACTTGAAGAATTTATAACGATATATTCCATAGATTTAGACCTGTAGACATAGCAAGAAAATGTTTCGTCTTCTTCTTCAAATATTAAAATATCTTCTGATTGATCAGTTCCTAATTTATGGGCATAAATTTGAAATGACCTAAGTGTGGTAGGGTCTTTTTTAACGTAGAAAATTGTTTGATTATCATTGGCAAATACAATAGAACCTGTCGTATTTTCTAACGTTTCCGTATATAATTCTTCAGTAACTAAATTCTTAATTTTTATTTGGTAAATTCTTCTCGATAGCGTGTCTAAACTGTAGGCCATTATATTATTGTTATTGGAAACATCATAATCTCCAATATTGAAAAATTCATAATCTTCCGACATTTTCTGGCCATTCAAAATAACTTCTTCTTTTTCAGAATTTTCTTTTCTTCTTAAATATAGCGGATGCTCATAACCTTTTTCATATCTATTCCAGTAATAATAACCATTGAATAAATAAGGAACACTTTGGTCTTCTTCTTTAATTCTTGACTTTAATTCGTTAAAAAGAGTCTTTTGAAAACCTTCAGTATCCTTCATCTGAGAATCTGTATAATCATTTTCTTGGTTTAAATAATCTATTACATCTGGATTCTCTCGATTGTTTAGCCAATGATAATCGTCTGTTCTTTCTTTGTTATGAATGGACATAACTTTAGGCTCTTTCTTGCAAATAGGTGAGTTGTTTTTCATTTTCTTTTTTGATTCACAGTTGGCAAAAATAATTAAAACAATGAAGTAGTATATTCTCATATGTAACTAGTATAAAGTAATTGAAATAATAGCTAAACCAAGTAGTAGTTTATAAATACTATTAATTTTTTCGTATTGGCTTTTAATTTTAGCAAAATGAAGTAAATAAATACTTATCGAAATAATGAAAAAAGCAACAATGAAATAGTAGGAAAAAGATTTGTAAATGATAATTGGAAGAAGAGATAAGATAGCAACCATAGAGCTAATCATTAGAAAAAATATGATGTATTTACAATTTTTAATTCCAAAATAAATAGGAATACTTTTTTCTCCAACAATTAAATCGCCCTTTAAAGAAATCATTTTTTTTACGATTTCTCTAGTTAAATCAATGGTGAAAATATAAGTACTAAAAATTGCAAGTGTAAGATCAAATTTATGATTTAGAATACCTAACCCTAAAAATAAACTTACTAGTAATAAAGAGGCACTTATTTCACCAAGTAAAACTTTCTTTCTGAGTTTATGAGAATATATCCATAATGTAGAAATTAATATAGCAGAGAATAATAAAATTTTATTAGATATTAAATAAGCACTTAATAGTCCAAAAACATTACAAAACATATAAATATTGAGACAGCTTCTTTTACTAACTAGTCGGTCAAAGTAAGTTTTTTCTGGGTGGTTAATCATGTCCTTTTCAAAATCGTAAAAGGCATTAATTAAATAACCACCAACGACAATAAAATCAATTGAAAGCACATATAAATGCAGATTTAATCCACTATAAGAAAATATGAAACGAATAGAATTTTCAAATATGAATATTTGAATTGCGTATAAGCTTATTGTAATTAGAAATATATTATACCATCTTGCAATTAAGAAAATTGCCAAAATTTTAACTAAAGTTGAGTTGGAATTACTAACTGTTTTATTGCTAGAATCTGTGGATAACATCAAGTTGATAGCTACTAAGTTTAGCTTGTGCCATATGAAAGTCCTTAGTGAATCCTAAAATGTACCCACCACCTCCAGAGCCACAAAGTTTTAGATAATAAGAATTAGTATCGATTCCTTCTTTCCATAAATCCCTGTATAGTTTAGGAATCATAGGTTGAAAATTTTCATATAAAACCTTAGAAAGAGATTTCACATTTTTAAGTAGTGATTTTCCTTCATTTTTTAAGAAAGCATCAATACTGGCATCGTTGTATTTTTTAAACTTGTTTTGAAGCATTTTTCTAAAACCTTCTTCTTTACATCTTTCTAAAAAATGTTGTACTAGTGGTTGTGTATTTCCAACTTCTCCTGTATTTAATAAAAATACAGCTCCTTTACCATTGTTTGAATTTGGAATCCCAACTGTTCCTAAGTCTGTCTTTGATTTTATTAAAATAGGTAGATTCAAATAACAAATTAGAGGATCTAAACCAGAACTAGTACCATGATAAAAGCTTTCTAATTTGCTAAATATGGATTTTAGTTTAATTATAGATTCATTTTGGATTTCTTTAGTTGAATCTATTTTATTTTTATTACAATACCTATCATAAGTAGCAGCTACAATAGCTCCAGAGCTTCCGATACCAAATCCCTGAGGAATGGAAGAATCGAAATATATATTGTTTTTTAAATCTTTTTCAAATGCTTTAAGATCTAAAGAACAAGGCAGAGAATTAGAAGCTTGAAGTTGCAATAAATTTTGAAAAAAACTACGTAGTTGTCGATTAGATTTTCTAGATTTTGGATTTCTTTCTTTAGAGATTAAGAACTTTCCGTTGTAGTCTGAATAGGGTATAGATAAACCCATTGAATCTTCTATTATTCCATACTCACCAAAGAGAAGGATTTTACTGTTGTACAAAGAATCTTTAAGCATAGCTTGCGCTTATTATATTTGCCCCACTACCAACTTCATCGCTAATATAATGCTGATTTTGACAAAAAACAATTAATTCATTATCTATAAAATCAAGAACTTGTTGTTTATAAACCAATGGATAAAGCAGATGTACATTAGCTCCAGCATCCAAAGTGAAACTTAACGGAACTTTAGATTCACTTCTAAAAGACCATATTTTTTCAATAGCTGCAAGTGTTCCTTGCTTCATCAGTATGAAATATGGGCTTGAAGTCATCATCATTGCATGAAGAGTGAGGGCCTCACTTTCAGTAATTGAAATAAATTTGTGTAAATCCCCACTTTTAAGAACATTGATCATACTTTCTAGATTACTACTAGCTTGTGAAAATCTTTGTTTTGAAAAAGGATGGTTGTGCATTAGTTCATGACCTACAGTAGAGCTGACTTTTTTAGTTCCCTTATCAATTAATAAAATGGTGTCCTGGTAATTTTTAAAATTTTCGTGTAAATCGTGGTAAGCAATAGCATATTGGTCACTAGTAGATGGAATATTTTTATGTTGTCCCCAAATAGCAGCAGGACCATACAACGATCTACTCGCACTTCCAGAACCTAACCTACTTAAGAAAGATGCTTTTAAATATTTATTTTCATTAGAAATTCCAGTTATTTTTTGTTCCAGTTCTAGTACAGCTAGAGCTAATGCACTAAATCCAGATGCCGAAGAAGCAATTCCACTACTATGTGGAAAGGTATTTTCAGTATCTATGTCTATTTGATAGGAAAAAATGTAAGGACACCACTCTTTAATTCTTTTTAAAAAAGATTCTATTTTAGGGACAAAAGAAGGTTTTTCTACCCCCTTAACAGTAAAATTAAAGGAGAAATTTTCAGATTTTTTAAAACAAATATTGGTTTTAGTAAAACAGTTAGTTAAAGTGAAACTAATGGAGGGGTTGGTTGGTATTTGAATAGGTTTTTTCCCCCAGTATTTAACAAGGGCAATATTGGATGGGCTTTTTGAAGCAATTTCACCTGATTCTGGGAGTGAATGAATGGGCTTGTATATAAATTGGTCTAACATCAAGAAACAATTTTAAATTTGGATTCTTTGATTAGTTCTGAATAAGATAATATAGTATCAAATCCTTTGTCCAAAAAGTAATTTTTATTCTTTCTTGTAGCAAGTACAAAATCTCCGCCCCAGGCACCTAATGATTTGACAGATCCTTCATAGTCAGAAAAATATTTACTTTTTACAGTTTCACTTTTAATATATTGTCCGGTAATTGCTTCGTGCTCATCTAACAAATACTCAAATTCTTCAATAGTTTTGGAATGAATGATTTCTTTTGTAATATTAGATATTCTGCTAATCAAATCAGGGTCTTTTTTTAATTCTTTAAACCTTTTTACTTCTAAATTGCTTTTTTGTTTCTTTTTTAAGAATACAAATAGTATTTCATCTTTAAAAATAGGAGACCAGTCAATCTTTTTCACATCTGGAGTATTTGCTAAAACTTGGTAAGTTAAAGCACTATTACTTCCAGCACAAGCAATATCATATCCACTGCCATTAGTAGTAGAAAAATGTAAGTCATATGGATTAATTTCATACAAGCTAGCCAAGTTGTTTAAAAGAGTAGAGCTTGACCCCAGTCCCCAATTGTTTGGAAACTCTAATTTGCATTCGATTATGCCCTGTAAACTTTTATTTTTAAGTGATTTTTTATTACAAAATTCTAGGATTTTTTTAACCCATTTCACGGTATTATAATTGCTAGTTTTCAATACTTGAAGTGTTTTAGCTTCAAAATAAGCTGTAAACCAAATTTTATCATTCGCATCTTTACTAATCCATTCTAAAGTTCCATTAGAATCTTCTGTAAAGTTTAAAGACTGTCCATAACTGCAAGGAAGGGCTAGGGATAAAGCGCCATCAAGAACAAGATATTCCCCTGAAATTAAAAGTTTGCCGTTGGAGTGAAAAGATTTCAATTCAAATTAATTTTTAGTTGGAGATGGTTCTTAATTCTTTAAAATAGTTGACCACTGCACTATATTCTACTACTTTATCTTTGAAATATTCTTTGGTTTTTTCTACTTCATTTTGGTCTGCACCAAGTTGATTCAAAATATTTAATAAATGCATTTTCATATGTCCTTTTTGAATTCCTGTGGTTACCAATGATCTAATTGCACCAAAATTTTGAGCAAGTCCAACAGCTGCAATAATTTCCATAAGGTTTTTTGAATTAGGATTGCCTAATAATTTATAGGAAAATCGAACCATTGGATGAAGCGTGGTTAATCCCCCTACAGTACCAACAGAAATAGGAAGATCTATCCAAAAGCGAAATTTACCGTCTTTAATTTCAACATTAGTTAGGCTTCTGTACTGACCAGACTTAGAGGCATAAGTATGACCACAAGCTTCAACAGCTCTAAAATCATTACCAGTTGCTATAACTACTGCATCAATACCATTGAATATTCCTTTGTTGTGAGTGGTTGCTCTGTAAGGTTCAATATTGGCAACATGAATAGCTTGTTCAAATTTCTTAGCAAACTCTTCATTGTTTATATTAGGATCATTAGATAATTCCTCAATTCCACAATTAACTTCACATCTTACAATGCATTCGGGAGTGTAATTACTTAGAATACACATTATGATAACTATTTTCTTATTGTTTTCACTAAGATTACTGCTACTGATTTCTCTCTTGAGAATCTTTGAGAATTTTTCAAGTAAACTATTAATAAAATTAGCACCCATTGCATCACAAGTTTCAAATTTTGCTTGCAACTGATAATAATTTGGTTCTAAATCCGCTCTATTAATCAACTCAATCTCTAAAATCCCACCACCTCTTTCATTCATGTTTTTAGTAATCTGCTTAGTCTCATCAAAGAACTTTTGCTTAATAGAGTTGATAAAGTTTTTTAAAACTTCATATTCTCCATACCATGCAAAATGAACATGACCTATTTTGGTGGTAGAAATTACTGTAGATTTAAAACCTCCTCTTTCCATCCAAAAAGATGCATTTTTTGAAGCTGCTGCAACCACTGAACTTTCTTCAATTGCCATTGGAACGCAGTAAACTTTATCATTGATTAAAAAGTTAGGAGCGATTCCAAAGGGAATGTAAAAGTTTGTTATAGTGTTTTCAATAAATTCGTCATGAATTTTTTGAACTTTTGAATCTTCATGCCAATAGCTTCTAAGAAGATTTACATATTCTTTTTCATTATTTAAGTATTCTTTTGTTATCCATTCAATTTTTCCTTCTTTCGATAATTTCGAAAATCCTTTGATGATTTTATTATTCTGCATTCTTTAATTAATTTCCAAGTGCAAATTAAAGATTTATTAATCATATTGTTTAATAAAGACAGATATAAATTAAACAAATGAAATAAATTAGGATTTGATTTTGAATTACAGTCAAATTATGATGGTATTTCAATTAAATTATTGTTTTTTTAGATAAAATAAATTAAGATGAGTAAAAAAGTAAATATTGGTGCATTTACCACCCTAATCTCCATTTTTTTCTTTTGGGGTTTCGTAGCAGCTAGTAACGATATATTAATTCCTGTATTTAAAAAAGCTTTGAGTTTAAGTCAACTTGAATCTCAATTGATATCCTTAGCATTTTATATTGCCTATACCGTCGGATCCCTTATGTATTTTGGAATTTCCTCCTTCTTAAAAAAAGATATACTAAATGTAATAGGCTACAGGAATGGATTGTCTCTTGGACTGATAATTTCAGCATTAGGAACGATTCTATTTATTCCTGCGTCCAATAATGAATCATTTCCACTTCTAATTTCTGGACTTTTTATTGTTGGGTTGGGTTTTTCTTTGCAACAAATAGCCGCCAATCCTTTAGCTATTCAAATGGGTGATCCATCTAAAGGAAATATGCGTCTAAGTTTAGCTGGAGGAATTAATAATGTAGGAACAACAATAGGTCCTGTTATTGTCTCTTTTGCTATTTTCGGAAGTCTATCTTCTGATGAAACAGAATTGAACTTACAAGCAGTTCAAACTCCCTATCTTTTTCTAGGTGCCGCATTTGTAATAGCCGCTGTTTTTTTTAAATTTTCCTCTGTTCCAGATAGGATAAATGACGATGGTGACAACAGCTCTTCCAATGGAAATATTCTAGAAACATTAAAGTATCCCCAAGTTATTTTAGGAATGATAGCTATTTTCCTGTATGTAGGTGTTGAAGTTTCTACTGCAAGTAACCTCCCTGAGTTCATGAAACAAGAACTGGGAACTGCCGAAAGTGGTGTAGCTCCTTTTGTATCTCTTTTTTGGGCAAGTTTAATGATTGGAAGATGGACTTCTGCCGCAGGAGCTTTTAATATTTCAAATAAACTAAAATCTTTATTTGGTTTTGTACTGCCTTTTGTTGCATTCGGAATTTTTCTTTTTGTTAACTGGATAGCTGGAAATGAGATGCAACAATTCTTTCCATATATTGGTCTGGTAATTTTATTAATAATTGCAGATAAATTAAGTAAAGGAAATCCTGTAAATCAGATAATGATTTATTCTGCCGTAGGAATTTTAGCTACAATAGTTGGTATTTTTGCAAATGGAATTATAAGTGTATTTGCTTTTATTTCGGTAGGTTTATTCTGCAGTACATTATGGCCTTGCATCTTTACTCTTGGGATAGCTGGATTAAAAGAAAAAACAAATACAGCTTCAAGTTTGTTAATTATGATGATTATGGGTGGAGGATTTATTTCTACACTACAAGGTGCGCTTGCCAATAATAATTTATTAGGAATTCAGCACTCTTATTGGGTTGGTGTAGCTTGTTTTGCCTATTTATTTTTCTTTGCTTGGACAGTTAATAAAAAATTAAAAAAGCAGGGCGTGAATTTAACATCCAATGCTGAAGATTTGAGCCATTAGTCCAACATCTCAATATTAATTATTTAGTAAAATGAAATATTTTAGAGTATTAGTTTTCAGTTTTGTTTTTAT
Organism: Crocinitomicaceae bacterium; assembly: GCA_002713405.1. Taxonomy (GTDB): domain Bacteria; phylum Bacteroidota; class Bacteroidia; order Flavobacteriales_D; family Parvicellaceae; genus MED-G20. The sequence continues at coordinate 8,646 of PAST01000050.1, forward strand.
AAGTTGTACCAAAAATATTTCAGAGAATGCCAAATACGTTAATCCATTTATAGGAACAGGGGCTCATGGCCATACTTTTCCAGGTGCAACATCTCCTTTTGGAATGGTTCAATTAAGTCCAGACACCAGAATTGAAGGTTGGGACGGTTGTTCAGGATACCATTATTCAGATTCTGTAATTTTTGGATTTAGTCATACCCATTTAAGTGGAACAGGAATTGGAGACTATTGTGATTTGTTACTAATGCCTACAATGGGTGAAAAGTGTTTTAACAACGGCTATAAAAATAGTAATGAAAATAATTATTCATCTAAATTTTCAAAAGAAAAAGAAACTGCGTCTTCAGGATATTACCAAGTTCACTTAAATAAATACGGGATTGATTGTAAATTAACAACTACAAAAAGAGTTGGGATTCACAAATATTCATTTTCCGATACTTCTAAAAACCCAGCTATTGTTTTGGATTTGGAACATAGAGATATTTTATTGGATTGGGATATTGAAGTTCTTAATTCTAGTGAAATATCAGGAAAAAGAATTTCAAAATCCTGGGCAGATGAGCAACATTTTTATTTTCATATGGAGTTCTCAGAGGAATTTGATACTAGCTATAATAAAGAGAACCCAACAAAATTATTTTTGAGCTTTAACGATTTACCTGACAATCAAATTATGGTTAAAGTAGGAGTATCTGTAGTAAGTTCCCAAAATGCCAAAGAAAATCTATTGTCTGAAGCAAATCATTGGGATTTTGACAAATATTTATCAAGTTCTAAAAACGAGTGGGATAAAGCACTTTCAAAAATTGACATATCTTCTAATAACGATTCTTTAAAAGAAATATTTTATACCGCTCTGTATCATACAATGATTGCTCCCAATCTTATAAGCGATGTTAATGGAGATTATAGAGCAACTGATATGCAAGTCCATAATGATAGTCTTGCAAACTACACAGTATTTTCCCTGTGGGATACATTTAGATCTACTCATCCTCTTTATAATCTTATTGAAAGAAAAAAAACTGCATTATTTCTCAATACATTTTTAAATCAATACCAGTTTGGTGGACAATTACCTATCTGGGAATTATGTGCCAATTATACTGGATGTATGATAGGTTATCATGTGGTTTCTGTCATTTTAGATGCGTATGTAAAATCTATAGATTTTGACAATTATCCAAAACTATATTTAGCTATGAAAGAAATATCCAATAGAGAAAAATTGGGAATACCTGAATATAAAAACAAAGGGTATATTTCTTCATTCCAAGAGCCGGAATCAGTTTCTAAAACTTTAGAATACGCTTACAATGACTGGTGTATTTATAAAATGGCGCAAATTTTCAACGATACAACTACTATTGATTCTTATATTGAAAGAGCGCAATCCTACAAAAATATTTTCAATTTAAATTCGGGATTGATGCAACCAAAAACAAATGGAAATTGGAAATCTGGATTTATTGCTTCTGAGGTAAACTATAATTATACCGAAGCCAATTCCTGGCAGTACAGTTTTTTTGTTCCTCACGACGTAGAAGGATTAATTAATATTCACCAGGGAAAAGAACGTTTTGAAAATAAACTTGATGAATTATTTACGGTCAATTCTACTTTAGCAGGCAGGCAACAAGTCGATATTACTGGGTTGATTGGCCAGTATGCTCACGGCAACGAACCTAGTCACCACATGGCTTATCTATATAACATGATTGGAAATTCGTCCAAATCACAGAAGATGGTCAACAACATTTTGAACGAAATGTATTCTGCTCAACCAAGTGGAATTGTTGGAAACGAAGATTGTGGACAAATGTCTGCATGGTATGTACTGAGTTCCATTGGAATATTTGATCTAAACCCTGGAGATCCATATTATATAATAAATACGCCGTTATTTGATGAAGTAACTATTAACTTAGAAAATGGAAATAAGTTTAAAATTATCTGTAATGGCGATAGGGATTCATCGAATATTTATATAAAATCTGTAATTCTAAATAATGAGAATTTGGAACGGAATTATCTTCATATTGATGAGATTTTAAATGGAGGTGTTCTTAAGATAGAAAAGTCTAGTCTTCCAAACGATAAATGGAGTTCTGAGAGTTTTTACAAAACATCAATTGACACTGCAAATAGTATTTTAACAATTCCAAGAATTATTTCCCCTTTTTATACTTTTAAAGACTCTATTGAAATCAAAATTGAGAAAAAAAGTGTAGAAGATATTTTTTATAAGAAATCCAATCAAACCAATTATACTTTATATACTTCTCCTTTTTATTTATACAATACAGATACTATTTATTGTTATTCAAGTTTTAGAAATAAGAAAAGTAAAATAGAGTCTGCTTGTTTTCTAAAATTTAATAAAAAAAGATCTATAAGTCTTGAAACAAGTTTTAGTAATCAGTATGATGCTGGTGGTAAAGATGCTTTAGTGGATGGTCTAAGAGGACCAAATAATTATCTTACTGGAAGATGGCAAGGGTTTTATGGAGAGGACTTTGAATCTATAGTAGACTTAGGTTCTAAAGAGCTAGTTACTTATTTAAATATTGGAGCTATTCAAGACGTTCGCTCATGGATTTGGCTACCTAAAAAAGTAGAGTTTCTTGCTTCCAATGATGGAAAAATATTTAAATCTATTGGGACTTTAATGCACTCTGTTTCTGATAATTTCTCCGAATCTATTATAAAGCAGTTTGAATTAAAATTAAAAACATCCGTAGAGGCTAGATATATAAAAGTTAGAGCAGAAAACTATGGAAAATGCCCTGAATGGCATCTTGGAAGTGGTGGAACTAGTTGGTTGTTTTTTGACGAAATTACTATTTTATAATGCTAGTTTTTCTAAGATAGAACTTATTTTATTTTTATCAATTTTCTTATTTTTATCGATACTAAAATGAATGCCACCTAATCCAATATCTAAAAACTTTGTACAGTTTTTTTCAGAAATTCCTCCTCCTGCTAATATTTTTATCTTTTTATTTTTTATAGAGGCTAGACTTCTTAAATTACTAAGACCTAATTCTGCATTTTTTTCTCCGCCTGAAGTAAGGACCCAGTCAAATCCTATTTCAGATAATTCTATTAAACTTTTTTTAATATTCTGACATTGGTCAAATCCTTTATGAAAAGTGCATTTGAGATTTAAATCTTTTGCAATATTTATTAATTCCTCGTTTTTTTTGAAATCAATTTTGTGTTTATTTAAAACTCCAAAAACTACTCCATGAGCTCCATTTTTATTTGCTATTTCAATAGATTTTTTCATTTTTTTGATTTCCATTTGATTGTATTGAAAACCATTGTTATGTGGCCTAATCATTACATATCTTACGCCATTATATAAATTATGGGCAATAGACTGAAGTTCTTGAGATGGAGTAAGGCCTTCTAAATGCAAATCTTTACAAATTTCAACCCTGTCTAGACTAAATTTTTGAGCGGCCTTTAAGCCCTCAATTGTAGATATACAAGCTTCTAAAATCATTCAATAATAATTTCATCAATAAACAGCCAACTTTCAGCACCAGCAGCTTCGTGCCAAGAAGGAAGTTTTCCATAGTTTTTGGCAAATATTTTTAAGTATTTAGCATCTGTTTCTAAACTATCAAAGGATATACTACTTATAAATTTGCCTCTTTTTCTTATCTCACCAATAGAGTCTATAGATTTAATAATTTCCCAATTTAGAGAGTCCTTAGAACTCATTATAGAAATGTAGCTAGGAACAACAATCCAAGAGTTAATATATTGGTAAAAATTCATAGAAACTTTATTAATGCTGGAAAGTGAGTCTAGAGAAATAATCACATTTAGGTTTTTCCCTGAAAACCCTTGCCATTGACCATCTTTAAAGTCTAAACTCCCCAATCTTCCATTAATAAGGGAAGATAATCCCTCAGCTGGATAGCTTAAACTATACATATATTGGTAATTTATATTTGAATTTAATCCTAAATGGACAGCAAATTTTTCTACTTTTTGATCTCCATACTTTTTACCATTTTTATATGCTTGAAGGGTTAATTCACCAGAATTACCTATTTCTATTTCCCCATTTTTCTTAATTGGTTTGGCTTCTTCATTATTCCATTGATAGGTGAACTCTAAATTTTTAATTTTTGAATTTACAACAGCTTTAATTTTTCTATTATTTATTTTTGTAGTTAACCTAACTGGGTTGGATTCAGTTCCATAATGCACATCAAGCTGACTTAAAATTGGGTAGTGGTCTTCAACTCTATTTTGAAAATTCTCAAATTTATCTTTTCTATACGTCCACAAAACCTCACTCATTGCTAATAATCTAGGGAAGGTTTTTCTATCTAACTTTTTTTCACTGGGTATTCTTTCAGACCATAAATTGCATTCTCCTCCAATAATTAATTTACTTTCCAAAGAGTCTATTTCAGATGGAATAGGATTGAAAGTATAAACTTTTTCTAAGTCAATACTATTAATATCATAGTCAAAATAGCAATGAGATGTTGGAGACATAATGGTTTTCTTTCCTTCTTTTACTGCTTGGATACCACCAGAAAATCCTCTCCAGGATTGGATAGTTACATCACTATTAATTTTACTTTCAATTATTTCGTCCCAACCAATAATACTTTTATTCTTTTTTTCTAAAACTTTGACAATTCTTTCTATAAAATAACTTTGTAACTCGTGTTCGTCTTTAAGATTTTCCTGGGCCATTCTTTTCTGACATTTTTCACAATTTTCCCATCTAAATTTTGGAGCTTCATCTCCACCTATATGAACTCTGTTACTAGGAAATAGCTTAGTTATTTCTTGAAAAACATCTTCGAGAAAGATAAAAACTGAATCGTTGCCAGCACAATAAATATCTTTAAAAACTCCCCAAGAATTAGCCACTTGGATTTGTTTAGATTCACAAGACAAGAATGGATAGGAAGCTATTGCAGCTTGAGAATGTCCATG
>PAST01000048.1 GCA_002713405.1 Crocinitomicaceae bacterium
ACCAATGGTGCTTAATTTAGAGTCTCTGTAAAATTTTTCAACTGGATATTCTTTTGAATATCCGTAACCACCAAAAATCTGAACCGCATCGTTAGCAACAGAAACAGCCATTTCGGAAGCTTTAAATTTTGCAATTGACGAATGGTAATTAGCATCTTTTGAATTAGATAATATTTTTGATGCTGCTTTGTAAAGTAACATTTTTGATGCTTCAATCTCAGTTGCCATTTCTGCCAACTTAAATGATATAGCTTGAAATTTACTTATTGGCTTTCCAAACTGTTCTCTTTCTTTTGAATAAGATATTGAAGCTTCTAATGCTCCTTCCGCCATTCCTAAAGCCATAGCTCCAATAGAAATTCTTCCACCATCTAAAATTTTCATAGACTGTATAAATCCTTCACCAACATTTCCAATAATATTTTCTTTATTAACTCTGCAATTATCAAAGATAACTTCAGCTGTTTCCGATGCTCTCATTCCTAACTTATTTTCTTTCTTTCCAGAAAGAAAGCCCTTTGTCCCACGTTCAACAGCAAAAGCAGTCATTCCATTAGAGTCTAGCAAATTTCCTGTTCTAACTATCACTACAATAATATCCGCTGAAATTCCATGGGTAATAAAGTTTTTAGAACCGTTAATCATCCAATAATCTCCATCTTGTTCTGCAACACATTTCATCCTCATTGCATCTGAACCAGTATTGGGTTCTGTGAGAGCCCAAGCTCCAATCCATTCACCGGAAGACAACTTTGGAAGCCATTTGTTTTTTTGATTTTCATTTCCAAACTTCAATAAATGGTTAACACAAAGGGAATTATGAGCTGCTAAGGATAAGCCAATGGCACCGCAAACCTTAGAAATTTCCTTAATAACCACGATGTATTCTTCATACCCTAATCCGGAGCCTCCAAACTTTTCTGGGACTAAAACCCCCATTAATCCTTGTTTTCCAGCTTTTTTGAATAACTCTATTGGGAAATATTGTTCTTCATCCCAAACATTAATGTTTGGTAAAATTTCTTTTTTTGCAAAGTCTTGAGTCATTTGCTGAATCATCCGCTGATCTTCTGAATAGTCAAAATTCATTTCTAATAAGATTTAATATTTAACAATACTGTTTATGTTTTTTGAAAATTCATCTAATCTTTCTCTTCCTTTTAAAAAATCAAGCTCAACAACAAATGAAAACCCATCTACTATTGCCCCTTGTTGGATTACTAATTTTGCTGCAGCAATTGCAGTCCCGCCAGTAGCTAGCAAATCATCGTGAATCAAAACTCTGTCTCCTGGACCAACATCATCAATATTCATTTCAATAGTTGCTTTGCCATACTCTAAATCATAATCAGTTGATATGGTTTTATAGGGAAGTTTGCCTTTTTTTCTTGTCAAAACAAATGAAAGATTATTTTCAATTGTTAAAGGTAGACCAAAAAGAAATCCTCTACTTTCAACGCCAACAACGTGTGTAGTTTTAGGATTTAAGTAACTAGAGAGTTGTTTAACTATATTGGAGCATAGCTGGGGGTTTTTAAGAACCGGTGTAATATCCTTAAAAACAATACCTTTTTTAGGGAAATCTTTTACATCTCTTATATGACTTTTAATTTCCTGTTTTAAATTCAAATCTACAGCGTTACTTTATGGTCAAGTAAGTTACGATTTTAAAATATAATTTATTATCTAGAATATGGATTTTTTTAAACCCTCTAATAATTTGTAAAACCCATATTGTTCTCTAAAATTGACTATTGAATTTGCAAGATTCCAGTTAATATAAGTGTATTTTTAACTGTTTTATTTATAGGTATTTATATTAATTTTTAGCAAACTAGAATCTTTTATACTCAAGAATCTTCTTTGTTAATGGCGCTTAAATATTGAGAAAGTTGCTTTTTGACCACTGGGAATAAAAAATAAAGTCCAATCATGTTTGGGAAAACCATAGCAAATATCATTGCATCTGAAAATGCCCAAATAGAATTCATGCTTGCTGCAGCACCAATAATAACAAAAACCAAGAAAATAACTTTATAGGTTAAGTCTGCTAATTTTCCTCTGCCAAATAAATATTTCCATGACTGAAGACCATAATAAGACCATGATATCATAGTCGAAACGGCAAATAAAACAACGGCAATTGTAAGAAAAACATTAGAATAAGGAATATACTCAGCAAATGCCATTGAGGTTATTCCAGCTCCCTCATAAGCTACACCATCGATTAAAACAAATCCATTGGTGCCACCATACTCAAAAGTACCACCAAAATTGAAAATTATAATAACTAAAGCTGTCATTGTGCAAATAACCACAGTATCAATAAATGGCTCTAATAAAGCAACAAGCCCTTCCGATGCCGAATATTTTGTTTTAACTGCAGAATGGGCAATAGATGCAGAACCAGCACCAGCTTCATTTGAAAAAGCTGCTCTTTTAAAACCAACTAGTAAAACACCTATAACACCTCCAACACCTATTGCCTTTGGGTTAAATGCTTGGGTAATTATTAAGCTAAAAGCATCGTCCACTAAATTGAAATTGAGGATGATTATATATACACAAGCAAGTAAATAAAGTACTGCCATAAAAGGGACAATTTTTTCTGTCACTGATGCTATCCTTTTTATACCCCCAATAATTATTATACCAACAAATAATGCCAAAATAATTCCAATTATTGCCCCAGCACTATTACTATCTAGACCCAATAAATCTTTAATAACTATTGTAGCTTGATTGGATTGGGCTGCATTACCACCACCAAAAGAACCTCCAATACAAAAAATCGCAAATAATACTGCAGTTATTTTACCAAGAGTTTTGAAACCTTTTTCTTTTAATCCTTTACTTAAATAATACATTGGCCCTCCATAAACAGTGCCGTCTTTCCCGATATCTCTATACTGAACTCCTAAAGTGCATTCCACAAATTTTGTAGACATCCCCAATAATCCACATACAATCATCCAGAAAGTTGCTCCCGGTCCACCAAGAGCAATTGCAAGAGCAACACCAGCAATATTTCCATTTCCTACGGTTCCTGAAACAGCTGTTGCTAATGCTTGAAAATGTGTGACCTCACCTTCTTTACTTTCGTTAGAAATTGTGTCTTTAATATCTCCATCTACTGCCAAATCTGAATTTACAGAACTGGATTTGTCTATATGGTCGTATTTACCTCTTACTACTCCAATTGCTTTTCCAAAATATTTGATATTTGGAAACCCAAAATATAGGGTGAAGAACATGGCACTAAAAACCAATAATACTATTACAAATGGTGCTCCATTATACACCTCAAAAAACACAACGTTTGAAACAAAATCAGAAAAAGGTTTGAAGGCTTTATCAATTTTTTGATCTAACCCCATTTCAGTAGATTGTTGGGATTGTGCCAAAATAAAATTTGGTAACATCATTAGCAAGAAGGTAGATATTTTAAACTTCATATTTTTTTATTTGTTGGTGCATTATTTTTAATCCCTCGGGAAAATCTACAGGCTTATAATCTAAATCTCTCTTTGCTTTACTAATATCAAACCCCGTAACTAATGGTCTTTTAGCAGGCTGTTTTAAAGATGCTGAAGTAACAGGATTTATCAAAGATTTATCTAAATTATAAAAATCTGCGACTTGATAAACTAAATCTAAAATACTGTAAGTTTTTGGTCCTGAAAGATGGTATAATCCAAAGGCTGACTTGTCAATAATAGAAATGCAACCTTTTGCTAAATCTTCTGCTAATGTTGGAGATCTATATTGATCCTTTACTACGTTAATGGTATTCCCTTTGCCAATTTCACTTTTAGCCCACAAAACAATATTAGAACGACTCATATTGTCGGTAACTCCATAAATAATAATGGTTCTAGCAATACTCCAATTGGTTAATTTTTTTTGAATAATCTCTTCCGATTTAAGTTTGGATTCGGCATAAAAATGCAAAGGATTTGGCTGGTCATTTTCATTGTAAGGTCCTGCTGTTCCATCAAAAACAAAATCAGTACTCAGATGTAACAAATGGGCCTTAATCAACTCACAAGAATTTGCAATATTCTCAACAGCATTTACATTAATTTCCCAACACTCTTTTTGATTGTTCTCGCATTTATCCACATTTGTCATTGCTGCACAATTAATTACAGCATCTGGTTTTTCTAATGAAATAACCTTTTGAACTTGATTTTTATCAGTAATATCTAGTTCTATATACTTATATCCATTAGTTTCTATAAGTCTGTTAACACCTTTAGAACAAGCTAACAAATAAACATCTCTTCTGTTTTTTAAATTGTAGATGATTTTTTGACCTAGTAAACCATTGGCTCCAGTAACTAAAATTTTCTTTTTGACCATTTTAAATTTTCAAATTACTTAAAATCCCAAACGGTTTTTCTTTTTTTTCTCCAATATAATTTATCCTTATTCTCTAAAAAATAAGCCATTGGAAAATAAATTAAAAGTGGGCTTCCTAAGGTTACAAAGCTTAAATAAATAAAAAACTTCCTAACTAATGATGGATTGACACCAAATTTGGTTCCTAACCACTCGCTTACTCCAAATGCTCTCTTCTCAAAGAAACTTAAAATCTTATTTAATAAGGAATGGTAGATTTTCATGAGTTAAACTTATAAGTAATTAGACATTTTATTTTTAATTTTCATAGCTTCTTCTCTTGATTTTGAATCAAAATCCTTATCATTCCCAACATAAATTATTCCTCTAGAAGAATTAATCAACAAACCTACATCATTATTAATTCCATTTTTAATTACTAAATCTAAATCTCCCCCCTGAGCTCCTATCCCAGGTATTAATAAAAAATGTTCTGGAATAATCTTTCTTATTTCTAGTAAATCTTTTGCTTTAGTAGCTCCAATAACATACATCATATTTGAAGCAGTTCCCCATTTACTAGAAGATTCTAAAACTTTTTGGAAAAGAAAATTTCCTTTTTCTAGGACTAAATTTTGAAACGATTTAGAACCATCATTACTAGTTAGACCTAGAACAATAGTCCATTTATTTGGATAATCAAGGAATGGAGTAATCGAATCATCCCCCATATATGGAGCAACTGTTATAGAATCAAAATTATAAGTTGAAAAAAAAGTTTCTGCATACTTTTTAGATGTATTTCCAATATCTCCTCTTTTGGCATCTGCGATAGTGAAAATATCTTTTGGAATGTATTCTACTGTTTTCTGTAGACTTTTCCAGCCGTCAATCCCCATGGATTCATAGAATGCTATATTTGGTTTATATGCTACACAAAGATCCTTCGTAGCATCTATAATTCTTTTGTTAAATTCAAAAATAGGATCTTCAAAATCCAATAAATATTTTGGTATTTTAGAAATATCAGCATCTAAGCCTACACATAAAAAAGATTTTTTATGATGAATTTGCTCTATGATTTCATTTCTAGTCATACTTCGTCTAATTTACTTTCATTTAACTTCTCTGCATTTTCAGCCATAATTAATGCATCTATCATTTCCTGAATATCTCCATTCATAAAGTTAGAAAGATTATAAATAGTCTTGTTTATTCTGTGGTCTGTAATTCTACCCTGAGGATAATTATAAGTTCTTATTTTTGCAGATCTATCTCCAGTAGATATTAATGATTTCCTCTTATCTGCCCTTTCCTTATCCAGTCTTTCTTCTTCGGCTTGATACAGTCTAGACCTTAAAACCTTTAGTGCTTTTTCATAGTTCTTGTGCTGTGAACGACCATCTTGACATTCTACTACTGTACCAGTTGGCAAGTGTGTAACCCTAACTGCTGATTCTGTTTTATTTACATGTTGACCCCCTGCACCAGAAGCTCTGTAAGTATCTTTTTTTACATCTGCTAAATTAAGTTCAAAATCTACTTCTTCTGCTTCTGGAAGAACAGCTACGGTAATCGCTGATGTATGAACCCTACCCTGAGATTCTGTTTCGGGAACCCTCTGAACTCTATGGACTCCAGATTCAAATTTTAATTTCCCATAAACTTCTTCTCCAGAAATACTAAGTGATATTTCTCTAAATCCTTTTGTACCTCCTTCATTAGAATTAAGAACTTCAAAATTCCATGATTTTTCTTTGAAAAACATAGTAAACATTCTGAAAATATCTTCTACAAAGATACATGCTTCATCACCTCCAGTTCCAGATCTAATTTCCATTATGACATTTTTATTGTCATTCGGATCTTTAGGAATTAACAACCATTTTATTTTTTCATCTAAATCGGCCTTTGCACGCTGAAATTGCTCCAGCTCTTCACGAGCCATGTCTTTAAACTCAGCGTCTGTTTCAATTTGTAAAATAGATTTTGCATTTTCTATATTGTCAAGTACATCTTTATAAGAATTGTAGGTATTTACCACTTCTGTAAGATCTTTATATTCTTTATTTAAACTTACATATCTCTTCATGTCATTAATAACATCAGGATCTACCATCTGTTTAGATATCTCATCATATTTTATAGCAATTTGCTCTAACTTATTAAGTAATCCCTTATCACTCATTAGTAATTAAATTCCCCCTTTTCTGAAATAATAGTTAACTTTTTAGTACTCAAACCTTCAACTCTTCCGATTTGTTTAGCCTCCAAATTAAAATCATTACATATATTGATTATAGATTGTATATTTCTTGGATTGGTATAAATCTCCATCCTATGTCCCATATTAAAAACCTTATACATTTCTTCCCATGGAGTTTGTGATTCCTCCTGAATTAAATTAAATAAAGGAGGTGTAGGAAAAAGATTGTCTTTTATAATATGATTTTTATCGATAAAATGAAGAATTTTTGTTTGTGCACCTCCACTACAATGAACCATTCCATTAATATCTGACCTATATTTTTCTAAAATTTTACAAATTACAGGAGCATATGTCCTAGTAGGTGAAAGCACTAATTTACCAGCATTTATAGGTGAACCTTTAACAGCACTTGTAAGTTCTTTAGAACCTGAGTAGACTAAAGAGGAATTAATAGTATGGTCGTAAGTTTCGGGATATTTTTCAGCAATATTTTTTGCAAAAACATCATGTCTAGCAGAAGTTAATCCATTACTTCCCATTCCGCCATTGTATTGTTTTTCATAGTTAGTTTTACCAAAAGAAGATAACCCTATAATGGCATCACCAGGTTGGATATTTTTATTTGAAATTACGTCCGATTTTTTCATTCTTGCAACTACGGTAGAGTCCACAATAATTGTTCTAACTAAATCTCCGACATCTGCAGTTTCTCCTCCAGTAGAATGAATACTTAAGCCAAACGATCTAAGTTCTTCTAATATTTCTTCAGAACCTTGAATAATAGCAGCTATTACCTCGCCAGGAACTTTATTTTTATTCCTTCCAATTGTTGAAGAAACTAAAATATTTTCGACTGCTCCGACACAAAGTAAATCGTCAATATTCATTATAAGTGCATCTTGTGCAATTCCTTTCCAAACTGATATATCTCCAGTCTCTTTCCAATAAGCATAAGCTAAAGAAGATTTAGTTCCCGCCCCATCTGCATGCATGACAATACAATGATCATCGCTATTGGATAAATAATCAGGTACTATTTTACAGAAAGCTTTGGGGAAAAGCCCTTTATCAATATTTTTAATTGCTTTATGAACTTCTTCTTTTCCGGAGCTAACACCTCTTTGAGCATATCTAGAATCATCTTTCATTAAAGTGGTCCCATAAGGAAATAAATTACTAATTATCTTTAGGAACGTAGTCAAAGCTAAGAACAATGAATTGAGTCCTTCTATTTTTTTGATGTGCTGCTTCTTGCTCCTCTAAAGTAGATAAATCCTCAATTGCGTCACATTCTAATCCCTCCATTTTTGGCTTAGCTTCTCCATACCCTACAGCTTTCATTCGTTCGGCTGGAATTCCTTTAAAAATTAAGTAATCAACACAAGATTGTGCTCTTCTTTGGGAAAGTTTTTGATTGTAATCATCCCCACCTCTACAGTCTGTATGAGCTTGCAGTTCAATAACAATAGTTGGATTATCAATTAAAGTAGAATAAAGGAAATCTAAAGAATCCTTTGAGTTTATTTTGCTAAGTGAAGCTTCTAAAGTATCAACTAATAGTTCAGCTTTATCCAAAGCATATTGAACTTCTGGAAAATCAATTGCTTTTTCAGTAACAGGTTGAACTTCAAAAGGATCATAAAAAGTTTTATTATCTTCTAGATTAAAAGTTGAAAACTTTGACTTTCTTACTAAAAAACTATCCTTTTGGCACTCAACTTCGTAAATTAAATCATGTTCGATATATCTTTTACCTTTAGATATTTCGTTAAAAAGAATAGTTCCATCAAAATCTGTTGTTTTTACAAACTCATCTATAATTCCTCCAGAAGTATCAACTGCAGTAACTTTAATAGTAGCACCTGGTACTGGGTCTCCTGTTTCTGAATTGGTCACTTCTACATAATATTTTAATAAGACAGGTGGAATATTAAAATTAAAAATATCATCGTGACCTTTTGTTCCTTCTCTTGAAGATGCAAATAACCCTCTTCTATCGTTATTTCTCTCTAAAATCATTCCAAAATCATGCTCATTTGAATTTAATGGATATCTTAAGTTTTCTATATCTGCCCATTTATTATCCCCTACCTTCTTAGCTTTAAACATATCTAACCCTCCAAATCCTTCGTAGCTATCTGATGAAAAATAAAGATCTCCATTATCAGAAAGATATGGAAACATTTCATCACCTATGCTATTTATTTCAGGACCTAAATTGATAGGTTTCATCCAACTCTGCTCTCTTGGGTCGTACTCAGAAATCCACAAATCATGCATTCCATATCCACCAGGGAAGTCAGAAGCAAAAATCATTATCTTCATTTCAGAATCCATAGCTGGATGACCACAAGATAAAGTATCAGCATTTTCAGGTTTTAATTTAATTTTTTTAGCCTGTGTCCAAGAATCTCCTTTTCTTTTTGAGTAAAAAATTTCACATCCTAAATTTACTTTTTTCATTCTAGGACATCTAGTAAAATAAATTTCATCTCCAGATGGAGACAAAACCGAAGGACCCTCATTATCTTTAGAATTGATAGATTTTGGTAATAGCTGAGGCTCACTCCATTTACCATTATTATCTCTTGTAGCAACCCATAAATCCATGAAACTATCTCCTGTTCTTGAATCAATCCCATCTCCGGTGGATCCATCTCTAGCAGAAACAAAAACAATACTATTATGGGTTTCATCTCCCCAAGCGGGTGAATAATCGTAATGTTCTGAATTTATTTGTCTTTCATTTTGAATGATATGTTTAGTCTTATTTCTTACCCACTCTGCATGATGTTCACAAGAAGAAAGCAGAGTGTTTGCATGCTTATCATCTGGATAAATCTCTAAATATTTTTTAATATATTCAGCTGCAGATTCATAATCTCCTTCTTCTACCAGAACATCTGAAAGTAAAATATATAATTTAGGATGGCTTTTTTGGTACTTTAATTTAAGTGCCCTTTTATAATATGTTTCCGCTTGAGCTGGTTCTACATCTAGTCTGTAACACTCAGCAATTTGAAAGTTAATTCTACCTTTTTCTTCAATGTCTTTTTCTTTCACCTCACCCTTTTTATACAAGTCAATAGCATCAAAATATGCTTCGTTTTTAAAATTTAAATCCGCCTGGATGACAAAAGGATTTTTACTCTGAGAATAGTTGAATCCCAAAGACAAAAAGCTAAATAATAACAATAAAAGTTTTGTCGTTTTTAAAAAAAATATCTTAAAAATAAATTGTTTCATAACTATATTTTGTTGCAAAATAACTAATTATTTTCTTAAAAGTTCATAAATCTGTAAATCTCGCAAAAGATTTACTAAAAAAACTAAATAAAAAACAGAAGGTATTTTACTTGAATTTAGTGTTTAACTAACACTAAGGTTGGTTTTTGTTGATAAATATTGTCTATAAATTATAGCTGAAAAAGTAAATAAAAAAACGGAAAAATATATATTTGAATAAAACTAATAATATATTTAATTGAAATGGCAAAATCAAAATTAGAATACATTTGGCTGGACGGATATAATCCAACTCAAAACATGAGAAGTAAAACTAAAATAATTGAAGATTTTAGTGGGGAACTTAAGGATTGTCCAATTTGGAGTTTTGATGGAAGCTCTACCAAACAAGCCGAAGGAAGTTCTTCAGATTGCTTACTAAAGCCAGTTGCTTGCTATCCAGACCCAGTGAGAGAAAATGGATTTCTTGTAATGACAGAAGTTTTAAAATCGGACGGGACTCCCCACGAATCTAATGCCAGATCCAAAATTGACGATGATGACAATGACTTTTGGTTTGGTTTTGAACAAGAGTATTTTATTATGGATGTCAGTACTCAGCTCCCCCTAGGATTCCCAGTTGGTGGCTACCCTGGTCCTCAGGGGATGTATTATTGCTCTGTAGGTGGAAAAAATACTCATGGAAGACATTTGGTAGAAGAACACGCTGACATTTGCATAGA
Source organism: Crocinitomicaceae bacterium (assembly GCA_002713405.1). Lineage (GTDB taxonomy): Bacteria > Bacteroidota > Bacteroidia > Flavobacteriales_D > Parvicellaceae > MED-G20. The sequence continues at coordinate 10,519 of PAST01000048.1, forward strand.
AGCTGGCATTAATATTGAAGGTATCAACCAAGAAGTAGCTAGCGGCCAATGGGAATTTCAATTGTTTGCAAAAGGTGCTAAAAAAGCAGGGGATGAAATGTGGATTGCTAGATATATTTTAGACAGATTAACTGAGGACCATGGATACTATATAGAATACCATCCAAAACCAGTTAAAGGAGATTGGAATGGATCTGGAATGCATGCAAACTTCTCTAATTCATTACTTAGAACTTGTGGATCTAAAGAAATGTACGAAAAAGTATGTGAAGCGTTTAGACCTGTCACCAAAGAGCACATAGAAGTTTATGGTGAATTTAATGATCAAAGATTAACTGGCCTTCACGAAACTGCTGCAATTACAGATTTTAGCTACGGAGTTTCTGACAGAGGAGCATCGATAAGAATACCAATTATTACTGTTGAACAAGGCTGGAAAGGATGGCTAGAAGATAGAAGGCCTGCATCTAACGGAGACCCTTATAAAATTGCAGGTAGAATTGTTAAAACTGTAAAATCTGCTGAAGTCTAATTAAAAAGTCTATTCTTTATTAGCTTTTTTACCAACTGGTGATCCAGTAATTTCATCCTCGTCAAAAGCAGCTGACTTAATGTCGTCCTGAATTTGTTGAGAAGCGTCTCTTAATTGTCTCATTCCTCTCCCAAGGCTTCTTGCAATTTTTGGAATACTCTTAGATCCAAAAAACAATAATACAACTAAGAAAACAAATATTAGTTCTCCAACACTAATTGCCTCGAGAAGTAAAAGTTGAAGACTATAAAACATTAAGCATTAATTTTATTTTTTGATAAATCAACAACAAGTGGAGTTGCTATAAATAATGAAGAATAAGTACCTACTACTACGCCCACCATTAAAGCAAAAGCAAAACCTTTAATAGACTCTCCTCCAAAAATAAATATTGTTAGAAGAACTAAAAATGTACTTAAAGAAGTATTGATTGTTCTAGAAAGTGTACTATTTAAAGCCCTATCAACTACTTGAACAGCAGAAGACTTTTTATGAAGAACAGAATACTCTCTTATTCTATCAAAAACAACAACAGTATCATTAATTGAATAACCAACAACAGTAAGAATTGCGGCGATAAAGGCTTGATCAATTTCCATTGAGAAAGGAACAATATTGTAAAATATTGAAAACAAACCAAGTACGACCAATACATCATGGAACATCGCAATTAAAGCACCTAATCCAAATTGCCATTTTCTAAACCTGAATGCGATATATATAAATATAATAAACAACGAGAATATTACTGCCAAAAATGATCCTTTAATTAACTCATCAGAAATTTGGCTTTCAACTCCTCTGGAGGTTAAAAGAGTATAAGTCATACCCTCATTTACATCTTCAATATTTGAATAACCTAAATCCTGAAAAGCTTGTGCTAGTGAAGCATCAATTTTTGCAACTTTAACTTTATTTTTAAGGACCGATTTTTCAAGGTATTTTGTAGTAATTTCTAAAGTATATGCATTATCTACTGTTTTAACTTCAGGTGCAATATTATTACCATTGTCATCAACACATCTATTACTTACCGCATTTTGAACTTCTGATTTATCTATTTTTTCTGAAAACTCAACCCTGTAGGTTCTTCCACCAGTAAATTCAACACCTCCATCTAAGCCCTTGGTAGATAATGAAAAGATTCCAAAGCCAACAATTAAAGCTGAAAAAATATAAAATACCTTTCTTTTCTTTAAAAATCCTATCGTACTTCCAGTAAATAAATTTTCAGTAAATTTTCTAGAAAAATATACATCTCTTTTAGTATCTAAAAAGTAGGAGAAAATTAATCTAGTTATAAAAATTGCTGAAAATAAAGAGGTAAAGACACCTATTATTAATGTAGTAGCAAAACCTTGAATAGGTCCGGAACCAAAGTAAGCTAGAACTACAGCTGTAAGAAGTGAAGTTACGTTGGCATCAATAATCGCAGAATAAGCATGCTTATAACCATCCTGAATAGCTAATTTAATTCCCTTTCCATTTTTCAATTCCTCTCTAATTCTTTCATAAATAAGAACATTTGCATCTACAGACATTCCAATAGTTAAGACTAAACCTGCTATTCCAGGCAATGTCAAAGCTGCACCTAAAGAAGCTAAAGTTCCTATTATAAAAAAGACATTTGCTATCAATGCGACATTTGCAACCCAACCTGCTCTCTTGTAATAAAAAATCATGTAAAAAAGAACCAATAAAAAAGCAAAGAAAAAAGACCAAAGTCCAGAATTAATATTTTCCTCACCAAGGGATGGCCCAACAATAGCTTCGTCCACAATCACAGCTGGAACAGGAAGAGAACCAGCCTTTAAAATATTGGCTAAATCTTGCGCTTCTTCAATTGTTTCAAATCCACCAGAAATTTCTGTGTTTCCGCCTGTTATCTTTTGTCTTATAAAAGGAGATGAAAAAACCTGATCATCTAAAACAATTGCTATTACTTTTCCAACTTTCTGTTCTGTCCATTTTGCCCAAACATCTGCAACATTTGAATTGAAAGAAAGTGCCACTGATGGTTTAGAATCATTGTCGAAACTTTGAGAAGCATTTACCACATCTTCTCCATTAATCTTAGGCTCTCCACTAGTTGGTATTTCAATTGCCATTAAAGTATGACCTGTAAAATTTTGAGATGTTTCATATGTACTCACATCTCTTGACCATAAAAATTTATGTCTTCTAAGATTAAAAATATCTCTTGCCACCTTAGATTTAAGCATAGAATTAATTTTGGAAGTATCCACAGACTTTGCAACACCAATGTATGGGCTGTTTGATGTGTGAATAAACCAAAGACTACCATTTAAAATCTTTCCATCAGCAAGCATGATAGAATCTTGGATTACTCTTTCTAAAGTTTTTTCTTCAAGCAAAGAATCGTTAATTTTCTTGTCATTCATATAAGATTCTAATTCAATAGAAGATAAAGAATTTAATGAGTCTTGAGAAATTTCTATAAAATCCGATTCAACTTCATTAGTTGACTCTTTGGAAACTGCCTTATTCAACTCCAAAAACTCATCTGTCCAATCTGCATGAGCTCCATCCCAAAATTCTAAGCTAGCAGTAGACTGAAGTAAATTTCTAATTCTATTTTTATCCTTAGCACCAGGAAGCTCGATTTGAAGTCTTCCAGAAACAGCAAGCTTTTTAATATTAGGCTGACTTACACCAAATTTATTGATCCTAGATTCTATTATTCTATGTGTTTTTTGGATAGCATCTTCACTCAAATCTCTAAGTGTTTGAATTATTTGGTCATTTTTATTGGATTCTGTTTTTTCAACTGAATTAATATCCATATAATCTTTAAGTCCATTACTAAAGAAAATCATAGGAGGATTCTTAGGATAAAGCTCTTTATAATGGGCATAAAATAGACCTATAAAATCATCGCTATCTGAGTCTACTGTAGTAGAACCTTCCTTAAAATCTTTAAGAGCAGCATTAAAAGGGTTTTTGAATGAAATTTTAGAAGAATTTCCAGCAAAGTTCTTTACTAAATCTTCAATGGAAACTTCTAATGTAACGCTCATACCTCCTTGAAGGTCTAGTCCAAGACCTAATTCCTGATCTTTGCATCTTTGGTAATCTAAATCTAAGATTGGATAGGTCGGTTGTTCTCTGTTTTCTGCTAATAATTTTTGTTCATAGTAGGAAACAATCAGTTGTTTTTCTTTATCAGCACCTATTACTAGAGTGTCTCCATTGATTACAAATTCAACCGCTTCGTTGGAGAGAGAGTCGTACTTTTCTTCTGCTAAATTATGAATATCTGTTTCAAAAGATTTGGTAACCCATGAAAAGGAAAGCTGATATAAACAGGCTAAAAATAATAAAATGGTAAATACCCAAATTGCACTTCTATTTCGCATTAAAAATTTTTTAGTTATTAATATAAATAAAATTGAGGGCGCAAATATAAAATTTCAATTGGTTATTACCAACAATTCCACAACAAGTTAACAATGTTTGACTTTAAGAACTACATTTGTATTAACTAGATTATCAATATTTTATAGAATTTAACCGTCTATTATAATATAATAAATCGTATAATTATTAATGTACTTGACTCTGACCAAAAAAATATCAATATTTTCAATTTTATTAATGTCTTTTACTTTAATTAATAGCCAGAATCTTTCATTAGTTCAGCAAAACAATATCAAAGTAATCGTAAATAACGATACTCTTCTGAATCCATGGACAGGAGGGTTTAACTCTGCACAAATTTCAAAAATAGACTTAAATAATGATCAAATTGAAGATTTATTTGTCTTTGACAGGTCTAGCGACAAAGTAATTACCTTTATATCTGAAAATAATAATTTTATTTACGCTCCAGAATATGAAAAATTATTTCCATCTGATTTAAAGAATTGGGTTTTACTTAGAGACTTTAACAATGATGGGAAAAAAGATATATTTAGTTATGTCTCCGGAGGAATAGGACTTTGGAAAAATACTTCAATCGGAAATGAACTATCCTTTAACTCTTTGAGCTTTTTCCAGTCTTCCATAAATGCTAACGTGCCATATATTTTGTCTTCTCAATACAATAGCGATGTAAATATTTATGTTGTTTCTTCAGATATTCCATGTATTAATGACATAGACAATGACGGAGATTTAGATATTTTAAATTTTGGAGTTCAAGGATCAGTAATAGAATACCATAAAAATATATCGCCCGATTTAGATACCTTAATTTTTGAAATGAAAAATGCTTGTTGGGGTAATTTTAGTGAATCTGGATTATCTAATACCTGCACCTTATTTGATACTTGTCTATTTAATGTCCCAAACCCTGAGGACTCTATAATTATTACAAGAAATAATTTAAGACATAGTGGATCAACTATTCTATCTTTAGATTTAAATAACGACCAAGTAAAGGATCTAATTCTTGGAGATGTTTCTTACAGCAATCTAGTTGCATTATACAATGATAGTATAGGAGTTAACTTAAATACCTCCTTTATTTCTCAAGACACTCTTTTTCCAAGCTACTCCGTCCCCACAGATTTACATCTATTCCCAGCTACATTTTATGAAGATATGGACCACGACGGCATAAAAGATTTAATTGTATCTCCAAACTCTAGTAGTGAGTCTGCAGATAAAGAGAGTATTTGGTTCTATAAAAATTTTGGAGGCAACAATTCCCCTCAATTTTATTTACAAAATAAAAATTTTCTTCAGGAAAACACTATTGAGCTGGGGAGAGAATCTAAACCATTAATAGTGGATATCAACAACGACCAAGTTTTAGATCTTTTGGTCTCTAATTTTGGAGAATTTGATTTAAGTACTCCAATTCATTATAATTCTTATATAGAATCTTATGAAAATGTAGGGACTAACGAAATTCCAATATTCAAAAAAATATCTAGTGATTTTCAAAATATTTCTTCCCAAATAAACGATATTAATTTAATTCCTACTTTAGGCGACTTGGACAGGGATGGGGATTTAGATGCAATTGTGGGTGACTACAGCGGGAAATTGCATTTTTTGGAGAACATTTCTTCAAATCCAGCAATAATAAATTTAAGCATAAGCATTTCTCCCTTAACTGATATTTTTAATAATGTCTTTGATTTTGGATTCAATGCTCACCCCACACTATTTGATATAGACAATGATAATGATCTAGATTTAGTAGTTGGTGAAGCAATAGGGAATTTAAATTATATTGAGAATATTGGAGATTCTAGTAATTTTAATTTTGATTTAAGGTCTGAAACATTTGGAGGAGTTTCGGTATCTGAGTGGTGGACCAATATTGGATTGAGTTCGCCAATTTTTTATAGAAATGGTTCTGATCTTGAATTGTACGTAGGTAGCAAAAGAGGTGCCATATATAAATACAATAATATTGATAACAACTTATCGGGAAATTTTAATTTAGTAGATAGTAACTTCAATAATATTTTTGCAGGAACTCACAGCACCCCAGCAATTTCGGATTTAAATAATGACTCCTTAATTGATTTTATCATAGGTAATAAAAGAGGTGGACTTTCTCTGTTTATGGGGTCTAATGATTCTTTGATTTCAACTTCAAGCATATCGTATGAATTAGAAAATAAATTTGAAATATTTCCTGTGCCAGCTACAGACATTATTAATATTAAAAATCTTGAAAAACAGCTTTATTTTGAAGTAATAAGCTTAACAGGAAGGAAAGTTAAAACTGGATATACCACAGGAAAAATTCCAGTAAGTAAATTGAACAATGGAATATATTTTATAATCCTTGAAGACTTGATTCATAGAAATATTTTAAAGTTTGTTAAATGTTAAATAAAAATTCTATAATAGTTTTTATAGACGATGAATGTATATTTTGTAATTTCTGGGGTAAATACATTCTAAAAAATGATAAATCAGACTCTATTTTAATAAGTCCATCCACATCCAATATATTTAAAGAAACCAAAAAAAAATTTAACCAATTTCCAAACCCCAAAGAGACTATTATACTCTACTACAATGGAAAAATTTATTCTAAATCTTTAGCAGTAATTAAAATATCAGTTTTAATGAAAAATTGGCAATCAATAATGTCGTTAAGCTATATAATTCCAAATTTTATAAGAGACTTCTTTTACGATATAATTTCTAGAAATAGAAAATCTATAATGTTGGATAGTTGTGTTATAGATGAACTTAAAAGTAAAGATAAATATGTAATCTAGCCTTAACCTAGATACTATTAAGTGCGCTATTCATATTTCTTACTGCAGTAGCACTTTTTTCAAACAAGATTTTTTCTGAGTCATTCAAATCAACATCCACTATTTTTTCCCAACCATTTTTTCCAACAATAACTGGCACTCCAACACAAATGTCTTTCTGGCCATATTCACCATCTAAGAAAACAGAACAAGGAATAATTCTTTTTTGGTCGTTGAGAATACTATCTACTAAAAAAGCTACAGCTGCTCCAGGCGCATACCATGCTGAAGTTCCTAATAATGCAGTAAGAGTCTTACCACCTACCATAGTATCAGCTGCAACTTTATCTAAATGATCTTTATCTAATAAATTACTTATTGAAATTCCGTTATAAGTTGCTAGTCTTGTAAGTGGAATCATTGTTGTATCTCCATGACCTCCTATTACCATACCATGAATATCACTAGAAGGTTTCCCTAATGCAATTGATAAGTAAGTTCTAAATCTTGCACTATCTAAAGCTCCTCCCATACCTATTATTCTATGCTTATCTAAACCACTCTCTTTTAATGTTAAATATGTCATAGTATCCATAGGATTTGATACAATAATAATTATGGCATCTGGTGAATGTTCTAAAATATTATTAGTTACTGTTTTTACTATACCAGCGTTAACACCAATAAGCTCTTCTCTAGTCATCCCTGGCTTTCTTGGAATACCACTTGTAATAACAACAACATCACTACCCCCAGTTTTTGAATAATCGTTAGTACTACCAACTATTTTTGTGTTGAACCCTAGTAAAGAAGATGTTTGAGTCATATCTAATGCTTTCCCCTCTGCAAAACCTTCTTTAATATCCAATAAAATAACTTCACTAGCAATTCTTTTAAAGGCAATTGCATCAGCGCAAGTTGAACCTACATTCCCAGCTCCTACAATGGTTACTTTCATAATATTATATTTTAAAATTTTTAATTAAGAATTAGGTATCAATATTTGCATACTTAGCATTCTTTTCAATAAATTCTCTTCTTGGTGGAACTTCATCTCCCATCAACATTGAAAAAATTCTATCTGCTTCCACTGCACTTTCAATAGTAACTTTTCTTAGTGTTCTATTTTCTTTAGACATAGTTGTATCCCAAAGTTGCTCTGCATTCATCTCCCCAAGTCCCTTATACCTTTGAACATGAACACTAGATTCACTTCCTGAACCTTTCATTTGGTTGACATAATCTTTTCTTTGGTTGTCGTCCCAAGCGTACTTAGACTGTTTACCTTTTTTAATTAAATATAATGGAGGAGTAGCAATATACAAATATCCGTTTTCGATTAACTCTTTCATATATCTAAAAAAGAAAGTCATTATTAAAGTTTGAATATGACTTCCGTCAACATCTGCATCACACATTATAATTATTTTGTGGTAACGTAGCTTTTCCATATTTAATGCTCTAGAATCATCTTCGGTACCAACACGGACTCCGAGTGCAGTATAAATATTTTTAATTTCTTCATTTTCAAAAATCTTATGTTGCATTGCTTTTTCAACATTAAGAATCTTACCTCTTAATGGCATAATGGCTTGAAAATGCCTATCTCTTCCTTGTTTTGCTGTTCCTCCAGCAGAATCTCCCTCTACAAGATAAACTTCACATTCAGCAGGGTCTTTTGATGCGCAATCAGAAAGTTTACCTGGTAAACCAGCACCACCCATAGGGTTTTTGCGCTGAACCATTTCTCTTGCTTTAGTGGCTGCATGTCTAGCTGTTGCAGCAAGAATAACTTTTTGTACAATTTGTTTTGCATCATCTGGATTTTCCTCTAAATAGTCGTTCAACATTTCACTTACAGCCTGACTAACGGGTGCAGTAACTTCTCTATTCCCCAATTTTGTTTTGGTTTGACCCTCAAATTGAGGTTCTTGAACTTTAACCGAAACAATTGCTGTTAACCCTTCACGAAAATCATCCCCTGAAATATCAAATTTCAATTTGTCAAGCATTCCAGATTTTTCAGCATACTTTTTTAAAGTCCCAGTCAATCCCCTTCTAAAACCAGAAAGATGAGTCCCTCCCTCATGGGTGTTAATATTATTTACATATGAGTGAATATTTTCTGCATAAGAATTATTATAGATTAAAGCTACTTCAACTGGAATTCCATTTTTTTCACCCTCAACACTTACAACATTTTGTATTAATTTTTCTCTAGTTCCATCCAGAAATTCAACAAATTCTGACAAACCTTTTTCTGAATAAAAAGTTTCTCCTGGTGAATTACCATCTTCATTTTTAGATTCTGGACGCTCATCTGTCATCACAATTGTCAAGCCTTTGTTAAGAAAAGACAATTCACGCATTCTTGTTGCCAAAATATCGTACTGATATTCAAGAACTTCAAATATTTCAGGATCTGGATAAAAGATAACTTCTGTTCCTTTTAAGTCGGTAGTTCCTTCTTCCCTAACTAAGAATTGTTCCTTTCCTTGTTTGTATTCTTGTACATAAATCTTACCTTCTTTAAAAACACTTGCCTTTAAATTAATTGATAAAGCATTTACCACAGACACCCCAACTCCATGTAACCCGCCTGAAACTTTGTATGAGTCTTTATCAAATTTACCGCCTGCTCCAATCTTTGTCATTACAACTTGCAAAGCCGAAACACCTTCCTTTTTATGAATGCCAACTGGTATTCCACGTCCATTATCAATTACACGTATCCCATTCCCTTCTAAAATAGATATTGAAACTTTATCACAATGCCCTGCTAAAGCCTCATCTATAGAGTTATCTACAACTTCGTAAACTAAGTGGTGTAAACCTCTTGAACCAACATCTCCTATATACATTGAAGGACGCATCCTAACATGCTCCATTCCTTCAAGGGCCTGTATACTGTCTGCTGAATAATCTTTTTCTTCACTCATTTGGCATAAATTTTAACTACAAATATACTATTAATAGAGCGTTTTAAATGGAAGGAAACCTCCTATTAATTGGATACTTTTCAACATTTTAGAAACTTATTGTAATTCCACCTAAAATATTGATGGATTGAACTGGAAAATTTTGCCAATATTGGTATTTTTTGGCTGTGAAATTATTGAATTGAATGAAAGCCGAAACTTTTTTACTGTACCTATATTCTGCAGAAATATTCATGTCTACAAAAGTTGGCAAACTGTAGATATATTTACCATCTTCCAATACAAAATCATTTATTGCTTCTGGCTCAGAATTTGAAAAAACTTCTCTTTTACCGACCAAATAAAAATCAGACTTTAAAACAATTTTATCAGATAAATCTAAAAAACTAGATAATGTAAATATAAAGTCAGGTCTCTGCCAGGCACGACTAAAATTAGCAGGACTATATATGAAATATTCTCCCTTAGCAGAAATTTTTAACTTTTCAAGTTTCTCATAAGTAATTTCAGCAAGAAAAGATGTTTGACTTAGGTTATCATACTTAGTTTGGAACTTATTGCCATAGGAAGATGTTGTATCTGGAATGAAGAAATAAATACTATCTAGTTTTTGAAAAGAACTTGATATATTAAAGGTGAATTTATCACTTAAAGAACCTCTTAATCCTGCAAATATATTGCTTTTTTGGACGTTGTTTTGGAGTTTAGAATCTTCGGAAATAAATGGATTTTCTAACCTAAGATTGTTAAAGGTATTTCTTTGCACATTGCCAATCCACCCTCCATAAGGTATAAAGATATTATTAAAAAGATTATAGCTAACTTCTAAGTCTGGAAATACGTAGAATTTAGCATTTTCATTAATGTTAGCTTGTATAGATATTCCAGCTTTAAAAATTAAATTGTTTTTTCTAGAATAAATATGTGGACTAAAACGAAAAATTCCAGAATTATTAGATCTTATGTTACTTGGTTGAATAATATTATTCTCGTCTAATTTTAAAGTTTCGGGAGAATTTATATTATTTATATCCAATTCAAAAGTTCCTAGAAATTCTTCGTCCAATATCAGCCATCCAGAGTGAGCGCCCAAAAGAAAATGATTCTCTGAAAGATTATAATTGCTGTTAAGGTGGTGAAAATCTATCCAACCTTTAATTCTTAATTTATTTGTATCTCTTCCAGTATTTCTAGAGTTAAACTTTAAATGTAAATCCAACAAATCGTAATTTTGCTTGAAAAGAGTATCTGAATTTTTAAATGATTCCTTTTCTAAAGAATCATTAACATCTATACCATAAAATTCATACATAGAGTTATCGCCATAATTCAGTCCATAAAAATGATAAGAATTTCTTTCATACTGAACTTCTGACCACAAATCATAATTCAAAAAAAACTTTTGATAATATCCTCCTAAATTTAAATCAGAAAATTTAGTATTCCCCATTTCCTTTATACTGGAGAAGCTGCCATTATTTCTTGCATTTAGGCCCCAACTTTCATCTCTTGATCTTTTAGAAGCATAATTCAGTTCCAATATTGGAGTTAGGTAAGTTCCTGCTCCAGCTTTTAAATATCCTCTATATAACTTGTCTCCATTAGCAGTTATCTTCAACCTTGCAGGCTTTATATTCTCAATAGAGTAGTTTGTTAGGTATCTTTTTGGCTCTAAATAATATTTAATATCTTCCGAAATACTTACAGAATCTGTGTGAATTGGGAAGATTGGTGTTTTTTGAATCTTAGAAATTTTTCTACTTCCAGAGCCAATCCCTAAAAAAGTTTCCGTACTCTCATTTTGTTGAGCTACAATACTAAAACTCAATATTCCTGAAACAAAAATTAATATTTGGAGTTTATTTATTTTCATCTTTCTTAATTCCCTTTAAATCAACTTTATTTAGATTTAAAACTTCACGATTATTTTCTAAATCTTTATAAATTGTTTCTAATTCTATTTCTAATTCTTCTTGCTCTGGCTGCTTCTGCAGTTCATTTAGTTCAAGGTTTTTTATGTAATCCAATTTTTGAACTGCTGCTGCTAAAACCTCACCTTTTTTATCCCCATCGTAGTTGTCTAAAATACTTTCTATACTATGTTTTGCATTGAAGAAATCTTTCTGAGCAGTAAAATTATCTCCAAGTAATAGTATGCCTCTAGCCAACCAATAATTATAAGATGGCTTTTGTTTTACTAATTCCATAATTAAAGACTCACAAGATATATAATCCTCTTTCTTGTAAGCTATCTCACAAATATGGTATTTCGCTTCTGCTGCAGCAATACTTTTGGTGAACTTTACAACACTATCGTAATATAATTTTGCACTGTCTAGTTGATTAATTTTTTGATACGATTGACCTAGGAACAAATACGCATCTTCTTTAAGCTTGTTATTTAAGTCCGATAACTTAAGAATTTTTTTTGCATACTTAATGGTAGAATTGGGGTTGTCTAAATAATGAAAACAATAAAACTGCCCTTTTTTTGATATTGACAAGTCTTCTTGATCAATACTTACATCTTCTAAAATTGAAAAGTAAGCTAGGGATTTTTTGAAATCTTTAGCATCATAAGTTATCTCCCCAGCATACTTTAAAGCTTCTATGTAATAATTGTTATTTGGTTTTGTAGAAATATAATCATAGTGAAACAACGCTTGTGTTTTCTTGCTCTCAGAATAATAACAATTAGCCATATAATAATGTGCGGAAATTTCTCTTACCGGCTCGTCAATATTATCTAGGTAGTAAGAAGCTTTTTCAATTTGTTTTTTACAATCCCCATTATCTCTAGCCAGAACAACAGCTCTCCATAAAGTTGAATCTTTTTCCTGAACACTAACATCAATTCCTCTTGAGCTAAGCCAGTCATAATACCCCGTTAAATCCCCCCTTAAATTATAAACCTCCATCATTAATTCAGTAGCTAATTGATTTTCTTGTTCTGCATCTGGATAATTATCCATGACTATTAATAGAAACTTTTCCGCTTCCTCATGGTTTTTTTCTTTTAAATAAATACTACCTAACTCAACATATGCTTTTGAAATTAAATTATTATTTGGATATTCATTTATGAATTTTAAGTAGGTATTTAAGGACTCTCTATTTCTATTTTCATCTTTATAAGCCTGTGCTAAATTTAAAAGAGAATATACTTGGTACTTTGAGTTTGGGTATTGATTTGTTAGTCTTTTTAAAGTATTTATTTTCCCTTTGTAGTCTTGTATTAAACCTTGAGATTTAGCCATCTGGTTTAATGCGTAAGAATGATTTTCATTTCCTACATTTAAAGACAACGCATAATTTTCTATAGCCAAACTATCTTCCCTAAGCAAAAAATATGTGTCAGCAATTCTTAATAGCGCAATTTTATAATTATTTGAGTCAGGTAAATTGTATTGGTGAATATAATTCCTAAAGTACTTTAAAGCATTTCTAAATTCTTCTTTTTGAATTTTCGAATCATTTACTGAATGATTTTGATATGAATTTGCTTTTTCAAAATAACTATATCCAATATGAAAATCTAAATCTAAAAACTGATTAGTTAAAATAGCTCCGTTAATAAATCTAAATTTTTCATAACTCTCCACGGCTCTTAAATATTCCTTTAGATTAAAATTAGATTCTCCTATCCAAAACTGACTAATGGCATTTAAGTTTTGATCAATTGGATACTTTTTAACCAACTCAAAGTTTTTGATTGCATTTTTGTATTCCCTGTTATGGTATTGTTCTACAGCTCGGTTATAAACAATTGTCTGGTAGGCTTTCTGCATTCTTGG
>PAST01000049.1 GCA_002713405.1 Crocinitomicaceae bacterium
TATTTCTAATAAAAATCAAAATATTAATATCGAAAACATTAGCAGAGGTGTTTACATCGTAAAAGCAAATCAAAATGGATATGTTAAAACCAAAAAATTGATAATTAACTAGTTTTAGATATTTTATTAACGGAAAAAAGGATTAGAACTTTTCTCCGCTTTAATTGTTGTTTCATTACCGTGTCCACAATAAACTAAAGTTTCATCTGGTAACTGAAAAATTTCATTTTTAATAGAATTTATGAGTTGCTGGTGATTTCCGCCTGGAAGATCGGTTCTACCAATACTTTGTTCGAATAAACAGTCTCCATTAATTAAGAAATTATTCTCTTTATTATAAAAAGCAACATGCCCTGGGGAATGACCTGGGACAAACAATATTTTAAATATTATCCCACCAATATTTATTTCCTGCGTTAAATCAAAAAATTTAGGTTTAGGATTGGGACTAAATATTATAGGAATTCCATAGACCTCACAAATTTTTTCATAGGATTGATAGGTTACTAAATCTTCTTTATTAATCCATAGATTTAAATTATATTTTTTTGATAAATAAGCTGTTCCAAACATATGATCTAAATGGCTATGAGTATGTAATATGCATTTTAAATTTAAATTATTTTTTAAAATATAGTTATCTAATTCATCTTGTTCTGCTTTATAATAACATCCAGGGTCAATAATTACAGAATTATTTAATCTACCTGTTACAATGTAGGTGTTTTCAGAAAAGGGATTGAAAGTGAATTTTTTTACTTTGAGCATTTTTAAGGTTTAAAAACAAAATTAAACTATGGCATGAAATTAGCTATATTTGAAATGGAAAAATTGAGAAAACTTATAGTCATATTAATAATAATTAGTAGTAATTCTGTTTTTTCACAGTATTATTCAGGATCTAATATTCCATTTGGTCAAAACAGGGTTCAGTACAACTCATTTTTTTGGCAATCTTTTGAGTTTGAAAGGTCCAAGGTATATTTTTCTCAGGGTGGTAGAGAACATGCAAAATTTGCAGCAAAGACTGCCTATGAATACCAAAAAAAATTAGAAAAATTTATAGATTTTTCTATTGAGGAAAAAATTCATCTGATAATTTATAATAGTCAAAGTAAATTTAGACAGAGCAATATTGGTCTAAATAATGAGATTTCTTCGAATATTGGTGGAACTTCTAATATTGAAGGTCAAAAAATATTTTTGTACTTCAATGGAAATCATGTAGATTTTAAAAATCAAATTAAACGTGGTGTAGCAGAAATATTAGTTAATAAAATACTTTATGGGACTGATTGGAAGCAGAGTGTTAAAAACACCACATTTATTAACTTGCCATCTTGGTTTAAAGAGGGCTTAGTTGATTATTTTTCTCAAGATTGGAACACAAATTTAGATTCTGAACTAAAAGATTTAATTCTAAGTGGAAAAACTAAAAATTTTCAATCACTAAGCGATCTTGAATCTAGATTATATGGACATGGATTATGGAGATATATAGACGTAGTTTTTGGAAAAAATATGATTCCAAATTTAATGTATATGATGAAGGTTAGCAAAAGTATAGAAAGTGGTTTTATTTATGTCTTGGGGGTTTCTTCGGAAATGATTCAAAAAGATTTCTTAGACTATTTTAAAATTCAGTATTCAAACGATGTGGTTAATTGTATTCCACCAAACGAAGGTAAATTAAATATAAAAACTAAAAAAAACAGAACTATAAGACAATTAAGAATTAGTTCCGATGGCACAAAAATTGCTTTTTCAGAACATTACCTTGGGCAATATAAAGTCAAAATATTTGATATTAAAGAAAATAAAATAAAAACTATAATTAAAGGAGATTATAAACTAAGTAGAATTCCAGACTTATCTTATCCGATTTTAGACTGGCACCCTAGTGATAAAGTTTTGGCAATATTTGAAGAGAAAAAAGGAGGTATCACTTTAAATCTTTACAATGTTATCAATAAAAAAAAGAATATAAGATTTTTATTGGGATTGGAGAAAATATTGAGTTCATCTTATAACAAAAAAGGAACAAAAATGGTGTTGTCTGCTGTTAAAGATAGCTATTCTGACATCTTTGAATACACTATTTTAGGAAATAGTTATAATAGGTTAACCAATGATATTTTTGATGATTTAGATGCAAAATATATGCCAAGATCCGATCAAATAATTTTTAGTTCAAATAGGCCTTTCAATAACATAAAGTCTAATTTATTTAAAAATAATTTTGATTTATTTAAAATAAGCAGCATCACCAAAAAAATTATTCAATTAACAAATACAAAAGATTTTAACGAAATACAACCTCAGCCAAACAATAAAAACAACTATAATTTTTTAAGTGATGAAAATGGCATATTTAATCATTTTCGGACAATAGTAGATAGTACTATAAGTCATATTGACACCATGATACACTATCGCTATATAAGTAACACTCACCAATTATCGCACTTTAGTAGAAATTCTTTAGAGATTGATTTTAGTTCTAAAAATTCTATGTATAGTTTATTGTATCGTATAAATAATAATTATGAACTTTACTTGGGTGACAGAAAAAAATGTACCATGTTTGAAAATAAGTCTTCCAATACCTACTTCAAAAGCATTAATAACAAAATGGTTAATTCAGATGAAAATATTAAATCTTTTGAAGATGAAGAAAAAGTTGACATCTATAATTATAGATTTGAGGATGAAAAAAAACAACTTTTAGAATCTAAGAATTTTAAAGAAACTGAAACTATAAAAGACCATAATATAAAGTTACCTACTCAAAAAGTTTATAATATAAATTTTACTATTGGTGAATTTATAATGCAACTTAACCCAACATTCAACAATCAAGCTTATCAGAGATACAGTAGTTCAGGATTTAAAAATGCAGGTTTTGACGGATTTACGCTAGTTCAAGCAAAAGATGTATTTGAAGATTATAAAATAAGTGGAGGGTTAAAAGGCCCTGTTCAGTTAAATAACATTGGGTTAATAGGCATTTATGAAAACTTAAAAAATAGAATTGATCAAAGAACACAAGTATCTAGACAATCATTTGAAGATGTATTTAGCGATAACATCATTAAAAAAACTGTTGTTAGTGACATAAAACATCAATTCTCTTTTCCTTTTAGCGCGGTAAGTAGTCTGCGGCTGACTACTAATTTAAGATATGACAAAGTAACTACATTAAGTAATTCTCCAACAACATTAAAAACACCAAATGATAATTTTATACTTTTTGGAGGTCTTCTAGAATATGTATTTGATGTTACAAGACCTATATCACTAAATATTAATAATGGTTTTAAATTCAAAACTTGGGTAGAAGGATACAATGAGTTTTTAAACCCTAATACCGACTTTTTTGTGTTAGGACTTGACCTAAGAAATTATCAAAAAATTCATAGAAATATTGTTTTTGCATCAAGAATAGCCGCAAGTACATCTTTAGGTTCTCAAAGACTTTTATACTATTTGGGTGGAGTTGATGGTTATCTTTGGGCTAATTTTGACCCGACTATACTTCCAGATCCCAACATAAATTTTCAATTTCAAACAATTGCTTCTCCGTTAAGAGGGTTTTACCAAAATGCTAGAAATGGAAATTCATTTATAGCAATAAGTAATGAACTTAGGGTCCCGCTATTTAGTTACTTTTCAAAAAAACCTTTAAGTTCTGACTTTTTGGAAAATTTTATGGTAATTGGTTTTGGAGATATTGGATCTGCATGGACTGGTAAAACTCCTTATTCAATTGAAAATTCATTTAATAGCTCCATTATAAATGGACACAATTACACTATAAATATTAAAAGTCAAAAAGAACCTATCATTTACAGCTATGGTTTTGGGATTAGATCTAGAATTTTTGGCTATTACGTAAGATTAGATTGGGGATATGGTATTGATGATCAAATTTTAATGCCTTCAATTAAACAACTATCTTTGTCATTAGACTTTTAAGAAAAATATGGATTTAACTACATTTATTACTTTATCACTAATTGGTCTTGCAGCTGGTATTGCAAGTGGATACATTGGGATTGGTGGAGGTATTATAATAATTCCTGCATTAATATATTTTTTAAAACTAGATCAATATCAAGCTCAAGGCGTTTCGCTTGCATTAATGTTGCCCCCTATTGGGATATTGGCTTTTTACAACTATTACCAAACTGGTACATTTAATATGGTTATTGACAACATAGAATATAAAAACTTACTACTCTATTATTCTTTAATTATGGTCATTTTTTTCATTCTTGGAGGATGGATAGGGTCAAAATTGACTTTTAATACTCCTGTTCATATTGTACAATTAATCTTTGGAGTTTTTGTACTTTATGCCGCTATTAAGATGATTATTAGTGGATTTCAGAATTATATGAAATGATAGAAAAAGTAAGAAATATTGCAAAAAAATATGTTTTAGAAGCTGTTAATATTCGAAAGCATCTTCATGCTCATCCAGAACTTTCTTTTAAAGAATTTGAAACTTCTAAATTCATTCAAACTGTACTGAAAAAATACGATATACCATTTACTGCAGGTCATGTTGAAACAGGTATTATAGCAACTATAAAAGGTAAAAATCCTACTGCAAAAGAAATATTATTGCGAGCAGACCTAGATGCATTGCCAATTGCAGAAGATAATAATGTTGACTACAAGTCTAAAAATAAAGGCGTTATGCATGCTTGTGGCCACGACTTTCATAGTGCTTCATTAATTGGAACTGCTTTAATATTGAACGAACTAAAAGAAGATTTCAATGGGACAATAAAATTTGTTTTTCAGCCTGGTGAGGAAAAAATTCCTGGAGGTGCAAAATTAATGATAGAAGGTGGACTTCTTAACAACAAACCTAAAGCTTGTATTGCCCAACATGTATATCCAGATTTACAAGTTGGAAAAGTAGGATTTAAATCCGGGCTGTATATGGCTTCGGCAGATGAGATTTATATTACTGTTAAAGGGAAAGGTGGACATGCTGCACTTCCACATCTTTTAAATGATCCTGTATTAATGACATCTCAAATTATTACAAATCTTCAGCAAATAGTTAGTAGAAGCAATAAACCAAATAATCCTTCTGTATTATCCTTTGGCTATGTAAATGCTGAAGGAGAAACTAATATTATCCCAGACACCGTTCAAATAAAAGGAACTTTTAGAACATTTGATGAAAAATGGAGATTTATAGCACATGAAAAAATGAAAAAAATTGCAAGTTCAATTTGTGAAAGTGCTGGAGGGTACTGTGATTTTGATATAAAGGTTGGATATCCTTTTTTAGTAAATGACGAACAAATAACAAAAATCGCAATTAATGCAGCAGAAAAATATTTAGGTAAAGAAAATGTAATAAACCTTGATTTAAGAATGACATCTGAAGATTTTGCATATATCAGCCAATCATCTCCTTCCTGCTTTTACAGAATAGGTACAAGTGATGGTAAAACTAGTAAAAGGTTGCACACTTCCACATTTGATATTGATGAAAAAGTATTTTCAATTTCATCTGGGTTAATGGCCTTCATTGCCCTCATGCAAATAAGTAAATAATATATATAAACTTAGTAAATTAATAGGCTTAAATTCTTTATATTAGAGTATTAAGAATTCGTAAAATGGATATTGTTAAAACCGATTTAAAAGCGTCTCTATTAAAGTACTTTGGGTTTGACTCTTTTAAAGGAGAACAAGAAAAGGTTATTTCAAGTCTACTTTCTGGTAAAAACACTTTTGTTATAATGCCTACTGGCGGCGGAAAGTCTCTTTGTTATCAGCTTCCTGCATTAATATGTGAAGGTGCAGCTATAGTAGTTTCCCCTTTAATTGCTTTAATGAAAAACCAAGTAGATGCTATTAGACAAGTTAGCGATAATGATGGTGTTGCTCATTTTTTAAATTCTTCACTGAACAAAAGGGAAATAAACAGAGTTAAAAATGATGTAATTTCTGGCACAACTAAGCTTTTATATGTAGCCCCTGAGTCCCTAACTAAAAAAGAAAATATTGACTTTTTAAAAAAAATAACAATTTCATTTTTTGCAATTGATGAAGCGCATTGTATTTCTGAGTGGGGCCATGATTTTAGACCAGAGTATCGTAGGCTAAAGCCAATTATAAAGTCAATTGAAGATGTTCCAATTATTGCTCTTACAGCCACAGCTACACCAAAAGTCCAAGGTGATATTCAAAAGAACTTAGGTATGACAGATGCTACTGTTTTCAAAGCATCTTTTAACAGAGACAACTTATTCTACGAAGTGAAGCCTAAGAAAAATGTTCAAAAAGAAATTATTAGGTTTATTAAAAAAAGAATAGGAAAATCAGGAATAATTTACTGTTTAAGCAGAAAAAAAGTAGAGGAAATTGCTCAACTATTACAAGTAAACTCAATATCTGCATTGCCCTACCATGCTGGACTAGATCCAAATACAAGAGCAAAACATCAAGATATGTTTTTAATGGAAGAGTGTGAGATAATTGTTGCTACTATTGCTTTTGGGATGGGAATTGACAAACCAGATGTTAGATTTGTAATTCATCACGACATACCTAAATCATTAGAAAGTTATTATCAAGAAACAGGAAGAGCTGGTAGAGATGGAGGTGAAGGACATTGTCTTGCTTTCTACAGTTATAAAGATATCGAGAAACTAGAAAACTTTTTACATGGAAAACCATTGGCAGAACAAGAAGTTGGTTATCAGCTACTTCAAGAAGTAGTAGCATATTCCGAGACAAGTATTAACAGAAGAAAATTTCTTCTCCACTATTTCGGTGAGGATTTTGATGATATCAATGGTCCAGGAGCAAGCATGTGCGATAACTCTCAAAGTCCAAAAGAAAAAATTAAAGGAAAGCAATATGTTAAATTAGCACTGGATTGTGTCAAATCCGTCAATGGGAAACACAAAGTGAAATACTTTGTAAATATATTAGTTGGCAATAATAATGCAGAAATTAAAACCTATAAAGGAAATGAATCTCCATTCTTTAAAAGCGGAGCCGAAGAAGATGAGCATTTCTGGCATGCTGTTTTTAGGCAAATTGTAGTCCTTGGGTTTTTAAAAAAAGAAATCGAGTCCTATGGAACATTAATTTTAACAGAGAAAGGAGAAGGTTTTATAAATAACCCTATAGAGATTGATCTTATTAAAGAACATGACTTTAGCGATACGGATGATGAAGATATAATTCTAAATCAAAAAGCAGGAGGAGGTGCATTAGATGAAAAGCTATTTAAAATGCTTAAGGACCTTAGAAAAAGTATTGCGATTAAAAAAAACATACCTCCATTTGTGATTTTTCAAGATCCCTCTATGGTAGAAATGACTATGCAGTATCCAATAAATTTTGAAGAACTTCAAAAAATAAGTGGAGTTGGTATTGGAAAAGCCAAGAGATATGGCACCCCTTTTATAGAACTTATCAAAAAATATGTAGAAGAAAATAATATAGAGAGAGTTCAAGACTTTATAATGAAAAGTATTGTGAATAAAAGTGGTAAAAAAGTAAATATTATAACCAATATTGATCGTAAACTTCCATTAGAGGACATTGCTAAAAGTCAAAATAAAAAAATTGAAGAACTTATTTTAGAAATTGAAAATATTGTTTCATCTGGAACCAAAATTAATATCGATTATTATCTAAATAATATAATTGATGAAGATGCACAAAAAGAAATTTACGATTACTTTTTAGAAGATGCTGAGTCAGATGATATTAGCGAGGCTTATGAAGAATTTGATGGTGATTATAGTGAAGATGAACTTAGACTAATGAAAATCAAGTTCATGAGTGAAATGGCTAATTAAATATTTTTATTTTATATCTTTTTTCAAATCCTTCTATTCCAGATAAACCACCAGAATGTAAAGCAATAATCTTTTTATTCTCCAATTTCTGGTTGTTTTTAAGTTGATCTACTAGACCAAAAAACATCTTCCCAGAATAAATTGGATCTGTCATAAGCCCTGTAATTTTATAAAATTCTTGTATGAATAGTATTAGCTCTTCACTGTATTTAGCATAACCGCCAAAATGATAATCATGATTTAAAATCCAATTTTTGGAAAAAGGTTTTTTTAACTCAGATTCAAATTTTTTAGAAATATTTTCTCCAATTGCATTAGCCCCTTTCAAGACGACTACACCAAAACAAGACTGGGATTTATTTAAAGAGGAAACTATGCCAGAAAAAGTTGCTCCTGTGCCAACCTCACAAAAAATATAATCAAAATCGTTTTGAATTTCATTCACTATTTTTTGACAACCTTTTATTCCGTAATAATTAGAGCCCCCTTCTGGAATGAAAAAAAAATCATTGTAATTTTCTTTGCAAAAATTTTTAACCCATTTTTGATTTTTATAATCGTTTCTGTTTATGTATTCAATAATTGCTCCGTAAGAGTGGCATTTCTTTAAAATATCATTCAAGGGATTGGTTTGCTCTCCTCTAACAAGAAGAATACATTTTATGGAACTTAACTTACATATATATGAAAGAGCTAAAATATGAGAGGAGTAAGCTCCTCCGATAGAAATAATTCCTTTTTTAGAAATAGAATTAAAATATTTCAGATTGTATTTTAATTTTCTCCACTTATTTCCGGAAATAAGTGGATGGATTAAATCATCTCTTTTTACATAAACTTGATTTTTAATTCCATAGTAAGAAAGATCTAGCTTCTGTAATGGAGAATTATTAAAATCCATGAATTTTAGGGATGGGAAACATAAATAATTTCTAAAACTGTTCTAAAAGCAACACTTTTATTGGCATACTTATCCTTGTATTTTTTTTGAAGTTGGGGTGCAAATTTAGATTGATACAAATTATAATCTTCCCAAGATTTTAATAAATATTGAATACTATAGGAAAGTCCGCCATCTTCATCAGCATGAATTTTAGCAACTTTATTCTCAATAAATAAGCCAGTAGACAAAACATCAGGAATATGAATATCCTTCATCCAAACAAGCCACTCTTGGTGAATATCGTAATCGATATTTACAGTAATATTATATAAAATCATCCTGAATCTTTTTCAATTTTCTCATTAGTATTTCCTTCTAGTTTTCTAAATCTTTTTCTAGATTCAGCTGCATATAAACTACCTTTATGCTCAAAAAGAATGGTCTTAAAATATTTTTTTGCTTGGTCGAAATCTTTCATTTTCTCTTGGTAAATAGAAGCTATTAAAAATAAAGAATTATCTAGTAAAATAGAATTAGGGTAATTGTCAACAAGTAATTTGAAGTGCTCAATAGCTTTTTGGTAATTATGTTGTTTTAAATTAATTTTTGCTTTTCTGAAAATAATTTCATCATTTAAAGAATGGTTTTTGAAATTCTTTAGTATAGAATCATATAAAATATTTGCTTTGTAAAATTGTTGTTGACAGGAAAGCATATCTGCATATGAAAATAATTTCATGGCAACTTCAGAAGTGTCCATATTGTAATTATCTGAAATTAATACAGAAAGCTCTAAGGCATCATTTGCTATTAATTTAGACGTAGATGCTTTTAAAACTTTAAGTTGTGCCTGGCACCAATCGTATTCACCAGAAAAATAATATACTTGGGCATTTTTAAATTTTGCTAAATGTCCTAACTGGTCGTCTTTAAATTGTTTTTCAATCTTAAGATACACTAACGATGCTTCCCAAATATTATCCTCCAAAACAAGAATATCAGCTAGTTTCAATTTTACATTTGCTTTTTGTTTTTCCTTTAATGTTGGGATCAAAATTGCACTATTTAAATGTTGCTTTGCTGAGATAATATCATTTAAATAAAAAGCCTCTATTTCCGAAAGATCTAAAAGTAGATTGTACTTTCTTAAGGAATTGTTATAAAAATTTTTTGAATTATTTAGCTGGGATAAAATTAATAGATAATTGGCTTTTAACTCCTCTAATTCTTCTTGAACGATTTGATCGCCATAAAGAATCTTACTTTTTAAAGCAAAGAGTTTTTTATTTTTTGCTTCAAACTTATTTTCCAAAGAATTACTTTTAAGAACAACATCATCAAAGCATTTAATGGCAACTTTAAAATCTTGGTTGTTAAGTGCCGTATTACCTAGTTCAAGTAGCTTAGAGCCGTTTTTATTTAATTTTTTATCCAATGCTTTAATTTGTGTATACGCATTTTTATAATCATTATTTAGCATGTAAAACCAGGCTAATAATTCGATATAGACTATTTTTTTCGGATTTGCTTGAATTTTTTCAATTAAGGACTGTCTTAGTATTTCTTTTCCTTTCAAATTATTTTGAAAATCGATGCTATTTACTAAACCGTTCTGGACGTTTTGAAAAAACTTATTATTAAAATCTAACATCTCAAAAAAAGTATTAATCATTTTATTAGTTTGACCCATTTTATAATAAATAAGTGCAATCTTAGAGTGAAATGCAAACGGGTTTTGGGTATTTTTAGATTCGAAATTTAAATATACTTCTAGTGCTTTTTCTAAATTTCCTATTTTCTCAAATGCTAGTCCTAAATCAAATGCATTGTCATACGATGTCTCTTTATTTATTTGCCCAATAGCTTTATCAAAAACTTGATTTTTCTTGTCCATTCTATCCACAAGACCATAAATAAATCCTAAATCAACTAAGAATTTTAACTTATTGGGATTCTCTTTAATTAAAGTTTTAATTAATTTTTCAGCTTCTTTAATTTTATTGAGTTCTATAAAAGTCGATTTGTAATTTTCATAAATCTTAAGTCTGTTTTTTGACTCTTTAAATATTCTCTCATAATAAAGTGCTGCTTTTTCATAATCGCTATCTAAATAATATTTTTTAGCTAATTGAAAATCGATAGTAGAAACCTGTGAGAAAAAACTTGAGACAGATATTATTGAAAATAATACTATAAAAAGATATTTAAATCTCATTTTTTGAACATTCTTTTTCTGCAAAATTCTTTATTGGCACATACAGGCTATCATTTGTGGATATCACAAAGTCATACAAGTTAAGAATGTCTAGAAGATCATCAGAAATTTTTTGGAGATTTTTTTCTTCCATTTCTATATAATATAGTATTGAATCTAAGGGAATCAAATTATTTGAAAGATCTAATTTTAACATCTTGAGTTGATTAATTTCAGTCTCTAAGTTTCTTTTCGTCAAATCATAGTTAGTCAAAAAATTAGGACAAGCTTTTTTAAGGCCTTTGTAATTGTTCATTCTCCTTGCAAACTCATTTTCAATAGTAGTAACACATTTTTTAACCAATTCAATATTATCTTGATATTTTGAAAATGCATTTTGTACATTGTTAGTATTTATTTCATTGATACTTTTCTCCAAAAAAAATGATTTTGAAAGTAGTACATTGGCCTGTTTTTCTCCCTTGTTAGAACAACCAACCAATACTAAAAAAAAAACAATTAATTTAATATTTTTCATAAAAATCATATGGAATTAAAGCCGGTATAAGGTCTTAAAACTTCTGGAATATTAATACCATCTTCTTTCTGATTTATTTCAAGTAAAGATGCCATAATTCTTGGAAGTGCTAGTGCGCTACCATTTAGTGTGTGGGCTAAATCAATAGTCTTATTTTGAGTTCTATAGCGCAATTTTAATCTGCTAGATTGGAAGGTTTCAAAATTAGAAATTGAACTAACCTCGAGCCATTTGTCTTGACCAACAGAATAGGTTTCTAAGTCATAAGTCAAAGCAGAAGTAAATCCTAAATCTCCTCCACAAAGTCTTAATTTTCTATAAGGCAAGCCCAATTTCTTAATTAGATTCTCTACATAAACAACCATATCGTCTAAAGTTTGATAACTTGTAGAGGGGTTTGTTATTTGAACTATCTCAACTTTATCAAATTGGTGCAATCTATTTAAACCTCTAACATCTTTACCATAAGAACCCGCTTCCCGTCTAAAGCACGGTGTATACCCTACGTGTTTTATAGGCAAATCATTTTCTTCTATAATTACATCTCTATAAATATTGGTAATAGGT
Source organism: Crocinitomicaceae bacterium (assembly GCA_002713405.1). Taxonomy (GTDB): domain Bacteria; phylum Bacteroidota; class Bacteroidia; order Flavobacteriales_D; family Parvicellaceae; genus MED-G20. Next base: position 12,024 of record PAST01000049.1, read on the forward strand.
ACTTCGGCAGTAGGAATTAAGTACAAATCATCTAATGAGGCATGGTACATCTGGGCTTCTTTATCTGGAAGTTGCCCAGTTCCATAACCTGAGGATTCGTTGACAAGATGAGGAACTAAAAGTTCTTGATATCCTTTCTTATTGCCTTCATTTAAAAAAAACTGGATTAATGCTCTTTGCAAAATAGCCCCTTTCCCCCTGTATATTGGAAACCCAGCTCCGGTTACTTTTACCCCAAGCTCAAAATCAATTAAATCATACTTTTGACATAGTTCCCAGTGAGGAAGAAGACTATCATTTTTTAAACTATCTATTGAAGAAGAGAAAATTATTTCATTGTCACTTTCAGATTTGCCTGGGGGAACTAATTTATTTGGCGTATTAGGTATTTGATAGAGTAATTCAAGAATTGATTGGTCTAACTCTTCAAAACTTTGTTTGAATTTTTTTATGTTTTCCTTTAAAACTGTAGTTTCTTTTTTTAAAAAATTAGCTTTTTCAATAGCTCCTTTTTTAAACTGTTCTCCAATTTGAGAAGATAATACATTCATATTGGCAGACATCTCATCTAAATACTTTTGGGTGTCTCTTTTTTTTAAGTCAAGATTATAAACCTGGTTAATCTGATCAGAAACATCTAATTTTCTGACTTCTAAAATTTTTTTAATAATAGAATCTTTATCGGTTCGAATTTTTTGAATCTGCAACATTGTAAACAGTTATTTATAGTAAAAATATCAAAATTTATAGATGAATAAAAAGGTATAAAAAAAGCGCTATAAAAGCGCTTATAAAAAAATTTATTTAGTGACTAACCGCTCAATTTTCTAACTGAGTGACCGAGACATAAGATTTGTTTTTGGATTTTTTTGTAAACTCTACAATACCATCTTTAAGTGCAAATAATGTATGGTCTTTACCAATTCCAACGTTTTCACCTGGGTTATGTTTTGTTCCTCTTTGTCTAACGATGATATTACCAGCTATTGCTAATTGACCACCAAAAATCTTTACTCCAAGACGTTTTGATTCTGATTCTCTTCCGTTATTTGAGCTTCCAGCTCCTTTTTTGTGTGCCATAATGAATGAATTAAAAAATTAACTTTCTTTTTTTGTTTTCGAAGCTACAGCTTTTTTAGACTTAGCTGCTGCTTTTTTTGGAGCTGCCTTTGTAGGCGCTACTTTTTTTGTTTCTACTTTTGCCTCCGACTTTGTAGGAGCTACCTTTTTAGGCTCTGCTTTGGTTTCAGACTTAAGAGTTGCTTTTTTTCCAATTTTTTGGACTGTTATTTCAGTTAACCTTTGTCTATGACCATTTTTAACTTTATAACCTTTTCTTCTTTTCTTCTTGAAGACGATAACTTTATCTCCTAGAAGGTGTTGTTCAATTTTTGCAGTTACTTGAACACCGTTTACAGCCGGGGCACCTACTGATACTTTGCCTTTGTCATCTAGTAAAAGAACATTGTCAAAAGTTACTTTTGATCCTGGTTTTCCTTCTAATTGATGGACGAAATACTTCTGGTCTTTTTCAACTTTAAATTGTTGCCCTGCTATTTCTACAATCGCATACATAAATTAATAATTTAATTTGTTTACCTATTTAAGGGTGGCAAATGTAACTACTTTTATTTACTTCTCACAATTTGAACTTAATAAATACACCTCAATTATTGAGTTGATGGTTATATGTTTAATAAATTTAGAAGAATTTTGAATTCTGACTCTTAGAAAATTGTATATAAAAGCCAAATAATGAAAGAAGAGCTGCCAAAAAAATATTATGAAAAGTTAGAGTTAAATGAATTTAAATTAAACTCTCTTTTAGAGATAACTAAAGCGATAAATAATAATTTATCCATCGATAACATTTTAAAGATTTTTGAATACATTCTAAGAGAACAACTGGGGATTAGTAAATTGATTCTATATGCTAATGATAGTGAAAAATGGAATTGTATTCTCCATTTTGGGGGTAAAGGGCTTAATAAAAAAATAAATGTAGAAGAAGAGCTCACGCATATAAAGGATATAACAGTGATAGAATCTTCGTCAATTAAAACGCTAAATTCATTTGATATTGTTATTCCAATTTTTCATAAAAAAATAGCACTTGCCTATTTATTAATTGGAGATTTACAAGACGATATTATTGCAATAAGCCCTGGAATTAAGCACATGCCATTTATTCAAACTCTAGCAAGTATTATCGTTGTAGCTATAGAAAATAAAAGATACTCCAAAAAACTTGTCGAACAAGAAGTTAATAAGAAAGAGATGGAACTTGCAGCAGAAATGCAAAAACTTCTTTTTCCAATAAATCTTCCAAATGACGATTCGTTTGATGTTGCAGCAAGGTATGAATCCAAACATTTGGTAGGTGGAGATTATTATGACTTTATTTTTCTAAACGAAAATGAATGTTTTCTATGTATTGCAGATGTTTCAGGAAAAGGAATGTCTGCAGCTTTACTAATGAGTCATTTCCAAGCAAAGCTTCATGCAAATATTAAGTATAACTATAAAAATATAACCCTAAAAACACTTATTGAGGATTTAAACAAAGATGTAAATAATGCTGCTAAAGGAGAGAAATTTATTACGTTTTTTGCAGGACATTACAATAAAAAGAACCAAACTCTTCAATATATTAATGCTGGTCATAATTATCCATTGCTAATTAATAAAACAAAAACTACTTTTTTAAATAAAGGATGTATTGGCCTTGGAATGTTAGAGAAAATTCCAAAAATTGAAGTAAATAAAATTAAATTTCAGCAAGACACTGTTCTTATATGCTATACAGACGGGTTAGTAGAGTTAGAAAATAATAATGGAGTCCCTTTCGAAACAGAAAATCTGATTGAAGTAGTTGAAAATAATTTCAATTTAACCATGAACGAATTAGATCAAAAAATATTTGAAAAGCTAGAAGATTTTAAAGGAGATCAAGAGATACTAGACGATACAGCTGTAATGAGTTGTAAATTTTATATATAGCTACCCAAGCATTTTTATGGTTCTTTTTAAAGAATCTATAAAAAAATCAATCTCACTTTTTTTATTATAAAAAGCAAAACTAACTCTTGCTGTCCCAGGGATATTAAAAAACTTCATTAGTGGTTGGGTACAATGGTGTCCAGTTCTAATAGCAATTCCTAATTGGTCTAATAAAGTTCCTAAATCAAAAGGATGAATTCCATCTACTGTAAATGAGATAACACTTGCTTTATTTTGAGCTTTACCAAAAATATTTAATTTATTAATTTTAGAAATAGATTCTTGAGCATATATCAGTAATTCATCTTCAATTTCTGAAATCTTCTCTATCCCTATATTGTTCACATATTTTAATGCTGTTTTTAACCCAATTACACCTGCAATATTAGGGGTTCCTGCTTCAAATTTGTGAGGATATGAATTGTAAGTTGTTTTTCCAAAGGAAACTTCTTTTATCATGTCACCACCTCCTTGGTAGGGCTTCATCTCCTCAAATCTATCTTTTTTAACATAAAGGATTCCAACACCAGTGGGAGCGAAAATCTTATGCCCACTAAAGACCAAAAAGTCACAATCTAAATGATTTACATCCACTTTAAAATGAGGAATAGATTGAGCTGCATCAATTAAAATTTTACAATTATTTTCTTTGGCAAGATTGGTTATCTCTTTAACAGGGTTTATCGTCCCTAAGGTGTTTGAAACATGAGTTACTGCAATGAGTTTAGTTCTGTCACTTATTAATTTTTTAAGCTCATCCAAAAGTATTTCTCCATCATCATTTATCGGACATATCACAAGTTTACTACCTAACTTCTCGCACAACATTTGCCAAGGGACAATATTGCTATGGTGCTCCATAGTAGTAATTAATATCTCATCGTCTTTTTGTAATTGATTTTCTGCCCAAGCACTTGCAACAATGTTTATTCCATCTGTAGTGCCTTTTGTAAAAATAATTTGTTCTGCTGTTTTTGAGCCTATAAAATCTGCAACAATATTTCTAGTTCTCTCATACTCATTAGTTGCTTTTTGGCTTAATTCATGAACCCCTCTATGAACATTGGAATTAATACTTTTGTAGTAATTGCTTAACGCTTCAATCACACAGTTTGGTTTTTGAGATGTAGCAGCATTGTCAAAGTATATTAATGGATTGCCATTAACAGTACTATTTAAGATAGGGAAATCTTTTTGGAAGTCCATTTTGTAAAATTAATGTAAATATAGGACAGTATAGTAAATGAATAAATTTTGATTAACTAATTTAAAGACGGAATTTGATAACAAATTAAAATATTTTTATTCACCACCGTAATAAGTTCTTCCGAATTATCGTTATTTATATTTTCAATACAAGACATTTTTGAAGCTCTAAATAAATTGGGGTTAATATTGTATTTACTGTCAATTAATTGAATTTCGTTGGTCTTTATATTTAAAATAGCCATGAAATTATCAAATCTTTTACCATGTAAAACATCAAACTGATAATAAAATTGAAAATCAAATGTTTCTTCATTTTGATCAATTATTTTAAGTTTTTCTTTTTGTTTTAGAAAGTAATTTACTTTGTTAAACTTATTATTAGCAAAAATATGCCAGTAATTTTCATTTCTCTTTAAGCTATCTGAGATAGAATAAATTTCTTTACAAGACTTTCCTAGTACTAATTTAGAAATACCCCCTAGTGAATCTTCAAAAACAATGGAAGTTGAATCAATGATAAAAGATTTGTCAATAGAGAAATTACTTTCAGATGCCAGAAAAACTTTATTTTTAACTGAAAATCGCTCTCCGCCTCTTCGATTGTACAATTTAATGACTCCACTATTTTGAATGGATAAAATATAATCTAAACCATTAATTGCAAAATGTTTTAATTGCCTGTCAATAGAAGAGGTTAACTCTGGTTGAAGCCATCCAGAAACCTTAATGCCAGAAATATTATAATTATATATTTTAAAATCCTCTCCCGCTATTAAAAATCTATAGTCCTTACTATGATCGTAATCAAAAATTGATACGGGATTAGATGCCAAATAGTTAAATTTTATTGGGAACCCATCGATTTCATTGCCAAGAATATCAATAATATGAAGTTTGAATTTAGTATTAAAAACCATTTGAAATTTGTTGTTCTTATAGGTGTCAATCTGAGAAACACCTCCTAGTATTTTACCCTCAAGATTTTTAGACCATTTAACTTTTCCCCCTGCGCTAATTAAGTAAATAGTATTTTCTTCATCTTGTACAATAATATCTTTAGTTCCAGAACGATGGTTTGTTAAAGCATATGGGCCCCAAATTAATTTTGGGATCTTAACTTTCCAAAGAATATTTTTATCTACTTTTTTGGGATAAAACTTCTTAATGGAAACCCCATGATATGCTCTATTGTTGTAGTTATTGATTCCCCAACTTATTCCACCTATTGATTTAAAGATATTATTGATAGTATTGTCAAAATCGTTCTCAGAAAGTGCATTTTTTTTGACAAGTTCTAATTGTGATTTATAAGAAAAATGAGAATATTCTTGGTCAAATTCAGGGTTTTTATTTTCACTAAAAATTACAGTATTAAAATTATCTGAACTTATTTGTGAAAGTTGGTAGTCAAATTCTTTTTTGGCTTCCAAACTAGCAATTAAAAGAAACTGATCAATTTTAAATCCATATCTATTTCTAAAAGTTAAATGTGGGAAATATAGTTTTAATAAATTAGAGTCAATTACACTAAAATTATTTTCCGATTTAGAAAATTTTAAGGAGTCTGATAAAAACAATTTTGACAATTTATTAAATCCTAAGTTTTCTGATTGACTTTCAAGAACTAGTATTTCATGTTCTTTGTCCTGAATTAGATCTTGAAATTTTAGTTCTAAGGATTTAAATACCAAATGATTTTTTAAAGAATCTGTTTGGATATGAAATATATTTTTAGAAATAAAATCAACATCCTCTGGAATCCAATTTTTAAACCCATAATACTCTGGGACTGGACGTGATATTGCAGTATCGAAGTCTGTAATACCAACAATTTTTATGTCATTAGGTGAATAATTTATATCAAATTGAAACCATTTATTAGTATTTAGTTCCGAAAAAAAATTGTGACTTTTATATCTGTCTGAAGTAGAATCTAAAAAAAATTTAAAATTATCTATATTTATAAAGCCTGAAATATTTGACATTTCACTAGAAAATTTCATTTTATCAGAAAAATCATTGGTCTTCTCTAACTCTTCAGATGATTTATAGTTGGAATTAAATTCATTAATTAAACTTTTAGAATTTGAAATAATTAAAAAAGGATATGAAATATCAAAGAAATAAGATTTAATAAAATTAGAGTCTAAATTATTTCTTTTGTCTTCTTTTTCTAAAAAATTTTTAGCTATAATCCACGAAATATTATTGTTTTCATTGTAAAAAGAAATATTAGTTAAGCCATCAAGAAATATTTCATTGTAATTTGAATCTCGAATCAATGAATTAATTTCTTTAATCAAGTTCCCGTATTGATTATTTTTAGCAACCTCTTCAAATTTGGACCAAATCATACTAGTTTCAAAGAAATGATGAAAGGTTTTTGAAAACTCATCAACTTCTACAAAAAGGATAGGGTCTCCAGGGAAATATTTTTGAGGCTTTTGAAAAACCTTGCTTTGTTCTCCTAACCTTTTAAATATATTAAATACAAGAAAAGATAAAATAAATATTAGAAATAAAAAGAAAAATAATCTTCTTAGCATGTTTCAAAAATAAAGATTTGAAAACCAGAAAATGTAAAAACAAATTTTTTGTTTAAACATTAAAATGTCAGCTTAATTAAGACTTTTTTGAAAAGATTAAAAATTTATTAATCAGTTGATTTAAAATTTGGAATCCTCCAAATAGAACAGCGGAAAAAACTATACTGCTCAACAAAGTATATTTGAAAAAAGGAATCCCCATAGAAAGACATAACCCAAGACCACTTAAATCACTTGAATAAAAACCACCTGATAACCAAACCGCAGAATTTGTTATTAGAAAGAAAACTAAAGAAGATAATACTGAATTAATAATTACACTTTTGCTGCTGGAAGTCTTCATTTTTATACCTATAACTACAGTAAGGACAAAAGATAAATATACAGCCCACATTAAAGAATGAAATCCAATAAAATAATCAGAAATTAACATACATGTTATTGGGATTAGAAGAGCCAACTTTTTATCTGATAAATAAAAACCTGAAAATAATGCAACAGATGCAATTGGAGAAAAATTAGGAATATTAGTTAATAAAATATTAGAAAATGCCGCTACAATGACTAGGCTAAGTATTAATATGTATTTATTGCTTTTCAAAGTTTAATTTTCACCAAATTTAATTAAAAATTAGACATTTAATATAATGTTTGAAAATCATTTTTAAGTTCAAAATTCCATGAATTAGGCAAAATTTATTGAAGTAATTCATAATTCAATGTGGATAGAATATTTTTTACACTCTAAGACTTTAAATTTTTAAAAGGAAATTTACATAAAAATTAAAAGATGAAGAAAGGTGATTATCAGTATGGATTATTCCCTCTTAGAATATTTTTATTTCCAGGAGAGCAGACAACTCTTCATATTTTTGAGCCTAGATATTTACAGCTTGTTACTGAATGTCTAAGTAGTGGTGAATACTTTGGAATTCCATATCAAGGTAAAACAACTCTAAGTGAATTAGGCTCATTAGTAAAGGTAATTCAGATTTTAAAAAACTATGATAGTGGAGAATTAGATATTTTAGTAGAGTGTAAGTCAAATTTTAAAATTCATCATTTTCAAAATAAAAACGAACATAAGTTATACCCTATTGGATCACTTTCAAAAATCAAGAAAAGTATTTTTAAACCTTCAGAAGAATTAGAAAAATATGCTTCGGAATATTTAACCCATTTGCTAGATAATTCTAAAGAATCTAAATCGGATAAATTAGTGTCGCTAAATAACTTAGTTAATTTAGTAAACCTCTCTGACGAAGATAAAATAAAATTTATAGGGTTTTCGGACACGAAAAAAAATGAGTTTCTAATAAAGAAATTTAAATTTATGATGATTTTACTATCTCAAGAAAAAATGGTAGATCAAAATTTTTATCTAAACTAAAATTCTAAGAATTATAATTTAAAAGTAATTCTTTCACTTTTAATGCGGAAATATCCCAGGAAAATTTCTCAGCTTGGATAAATCCTTTTTTAATAAGCTCTTGATTATTCTCAAGTGACTTTTCCATCCCCTTAGAAATACTATCTTCATTAAATGGATCAACATAAATTACTGAATTCCCTCCAACTTCTGGTATGCTTGTCAAATTACTAGTAACTACCGGAACTCCAGAAAGCATTCCTTCTAAAACAGGAAGACCAAAGCCTTCAAAATACGAAACATATATTAACGCAGAACTTGATGCAACCCAGTTTACTAATTCAGGGCCTGATTTTCTTCCTAAAAATCTCACGTTATCTAAAAGTCCATCTAAGTTTAATTGGTTCTTCCACATATCAGTTCCTATAATAATAAAATCCATTTTATTTAAAAAATTAAACTTTTTAAATCCTCTGAGCATTCTCTCGATATTTTTTCTTTTATGTAAAGACCCTACATATATAAAAAAAGGTCTATTGTTATTATTTTCCTCAATGAAAACTTTCTTTTGGTTGGTATTTAAAGTTCTAAAAGCATCATTTCCTCCATTGTATATTACGGTAATTTTTTTTGGACTAATTCTATAATTTTCTACTATGTCTGTTTTTGAAAAGTTGGAAACAGTAATTATTTTTTCTGCTTTTCGAGAAAATAAAGGCATATATTTTTGATAATACTTTAATACATTTTTTGGTAAATCTTCTGGATAATGCTCAAAATTCAAATCGTGTATTACCCCAATTTGAGGAATAAGTGTATTTAAAGAAATAAATCCATCAGGTGAGAAAAAGAGATCTATTTTAAACTTTTTGAACTTTTTTGGAAGAACATAATTAAACCAAATTCTAAATAAAATTGGATGACGTGCGGATGGTTTGAGAATTAGGTTAAAGACATTTTCTCCTGAAATTAAAAAATCAGTTTTCCTATCATAAAAAAAGAAAAAGTTATGTTTTGGCATCAACAAAACCAACCTATTAAGAATCTCAAAGCTATACCAGCCAATCCCTTCTAATTTCCCTTTTATTAAATGCCTTGCATTAATTCCAATATTCATAATTAAAATTGAGTAATAAAATCAAGTGTTAAATTATAAAAATAATAACTTAGTAGACGTGAAAAAAATAATACTGTTCTCGGTTTATTTATTCGTTTTAAGTTCTTGTGCGAACAAAATTCCGTTGAATTCTTTTGAGAAAGAAGTTCCCAAATCAGCTCCTAACTATAGCAATATGGACCATTGGGCTGCTCATCCTGAAAAAAGTGATTATTCTGATTTAAAACCAAAAAATCTTTTAAATGACACACTAAGTTTAGACTCTGTAGATGTTTTTTATGTCTATCCATCTTTATATTTTGATGGCTTAGAATGGAATGCAGATTTTAACAATAAAAAATCCAATAAAAAGATTGGTCATTTGGCACTTAAAAATCAGGCGTCTGTTTTTTCTGGTTTGGCAAATATATATTCTCCCTACTACAGGCAGATGCACTATCATGGCTACATGGATAATATAAACGGCTTAAAAGCTTTTAATTTTGCATATAAAGATGTTGAAAATGCATTTATATATTACCTCGAAAATTTCAACAATGGAAATAGAATTGTTTTGGCAGGTCACAGCCAAGGAACCCACCATTTACAAAAATTATTAAAAGACTATATATTATTACACGATTCCGTTTTAAAAAAAATTGAACTTTGTTATTTCATAGGAGATTTTTTTGTAGAAAATTTTGCTGTTAATGACTACCCCATTTGTGAATCTCCAAAAGATTTAAACTGTTACTTGTCTTGGAATTCTTTTCCATATGGAAGCTCCTATTCCCATACTAAGACTGATCTTATTTCGGTGACCAATCCAATAAGTTGGAGAAACAATGAAGTAGCAAGCCTATATAATATGCACAAAGGAATTTTATTTAATAATTATAAAATAATAAGAGGAGGTAATAAGTTAAAGCAAGAAAAAATCTTGAGTGCAAAAGTTGATAATGGCTTATTATGGGTGGAAATTGAAAATTTTCCTCTTCTTAGATTGTATAATAAATTTTTAAAAGGAGATTACCATGCTCTAGATTACAATCTATTTTGGATGAACATTCGTGAAAACTTTTACATAAGAATGAGTAAAAAATAACTATGTTTTACAAACTCAATTTTTATCAAAAAATAATTACTCTTTGCCTATTATACGCAATTGTTTTTTCTATTTCATTTTACTTATTTAAGTTTTCAATGGAGGCAATAAGTTGTTGGGAAATTGTTCTATTTAACTTTTTACAAGTTTGGGACTTAATGTTGGTTGGGTTTTTATTTTTTCAAACATTTAAATATGTTAGAATGCCTAAAGATTTTTATTTGCAAAGGAATTACGAAACCAAAAAATATTTCAAGTATTTAGGAGTTAATATATTTAGACTTTTGCTTATAAATTCCTTTTTTAGACACCTAAACAATCGAGTTTATTTAAAAGGGAAAGCAAAAGATAATCTTCTTACTTTTATTGAAGAAACTAAACAATCTGAAACTTCTCATATTATTTCAGGGATATTCCCTTTATCTATTCAGCTGTTGTATCTGAAGTATGGACTAATTGAGCACTTTATATGGTTAAGTATATTTAATATTATATTTAATTTATATCCTCTGTTATTACAACGAATGAATAGGTTTAAAATGCTTACAAAATATCCTAATCTTATAAAGAAAAACTAAAAACTTTTAGAAATTATTATTTACAAAAAGATTTGCTTTCATACAATTTGGGGATTTAAATTGGAAAATTGAATGCAAAAAATTTATACTTTATGAAGTATACTTTTCACCTCTTGGGCATTTACTTCCACCCAAATTTCATTTTTTCGATTGATCACTAGGTAAGGAGGTTGATAAACAGCAATTATAAAATCGCTATTGCATTCAATATTGTTTTTTTTAAGGATATTTAATAACTCTAAATGTTTAGCTGTACAATTTTTTTCATTAGCGAATCCACTAAATTTTATTACTGCGATACATTGATTATTGATTGTTTCAAAAAATATCTTTTCAGTATTTGGAGAGGGTAGATTATTTATTTCAAATTCTAATGGCATAATAAATGAAAACGAAGATTTATTACTCATCTTATATAATACAGGTGATGTCATTGCCATTTGTATACTATCCTTATTACCTCCAAAAATATAGTTTGCCAAAACTGGGAAATTTCTACTAGCCGAGTTCATATTATATGTCTCAGTACGAACCGAGGCTTTAGTATACCGGTCGTAGATTTTAAAGTCAATAGAATTTATAGATCCAATTATTTCATTGGAAAGAGTTTCGTATTTTTTATTAGTATAAGAACCATAAAATTGCCAAACTATAAATAGAAATAAAATTCCAAAAAGTATGTAAAGTGTAGTTTTCATTTAATAATAAACAAATATACTAGAATTATTAATTTTTGTTTAGCTTTGAGTCATAAATATTAAACAAAATGTTTGTAGGTATTGATGGTTTTGTAAACGGATGGTGTTGTTGTATAGTTCAAGATGGGATTAAAATAGAGCTGCATAAAACTTTAGCAGATTTATATAAAAAAATTGGAATTAATAATCTGACTTTAATTGATATGCCCGTAGGTCTTTCCTCGAAAAATATTGAAAGAAAAATAGATTTTAAATTAAGGACCTATTTGCCAAAAAATAAGAAAAGTAGTGTTTTTACAGCTCCTTGCAGAAAAGCTGTATTAAGTGAGAATTATAATTCTGCTAAAAAAATAAATCAGAGAATAACTAAAAGAAGTATTTCTATTCAGTCTTGGAATATTAGTAAAAAAATAAAAGAGTTGGATGAATTTTTAAGGATTCAAAAAAAAAATAAAGTGTTGATTAAAGAGTCTCATCCAGAATTTTGTTTTATAAATCTAAATAATAAAGATCCACTAATCTATAGCAAAAAAACAAAAGAGGGTTATTTAGAAAGGTTATCTATTTTAAAGAGAAAAGAAAAAAATATAGAATCAATTATAGAAAAGTCATTAGAAAATTTTAAAAAAGAAAAAGTAAAAAAAGACGACATTTTAGATTCAATTGCTTTGGCGCTCTCATCTAAAAATTGGCAGAATAATGGGTCTAGAATAATAAGTCAAAATCCTAAAAAAGACGAAATGGGAATTCCATTTGAAATATACTATTAATGAAAACTATTAACCTTATTTTTCCAAACCAACTATTTAAAGACCCCATTCATTTAGATAATACTTCAAGCCATTATTTAATTGAAGAAGAATTGTTTTTCAATCATTTTAACTTTCACAAACAGAAACTATATTTTCATAGATGTTCTATGAAAAACTATTATGACTTTTTATCTCAAAAAAAACTAGATATAAATTATATTAACTCCTTTGAGGAAAAATCAGATATAAGGAAATTCATTGAGGGTTTAGATACCAAAGAGATTAATAAAATAAAGTGCATCGATCCAGAAGATAATTGGTTAGAGAAAAGATTAAAAAAAGCATGTGAAAAAAAAGGTATAGAAATTCAGCTATTTGAAAACCCCTTATTTATAAACTCTAAGAAAGAGTTGGAACCATTTTTTAGAGAAGATAAAAAAAAGCTATTTCAAACTTCATTTTACAAATCAGAGAGAAATAGACTTGGGATATTATTAGATAGTAGTAACAATCCAGTAGGTGGAAAATGGACTTATGATGATCAAAACAGAGAAAAATATCCTAAAGGCAAAACTACTCCAAAAATAAATTTCCCAAATGAAACTAAAAATCATGTAGAAGCATTGGTTTATGTGGAAAAGTATTTCCCAAAAAATAATGGAAAATTAGGTGCCTCTCCAATCTATCCAACTGATTTTGAAACTGCTGAAAAATGGTTCGATGAGTTTTTAAAAACTAGATTTAGAGAATTTGGTCCTTTTGAAGATTCATTATTAAAAGAAAAGTCCATTATTAACCATAGTATTTTGTCTCCTATTATTAATTCGGGATTGATTAGTCCAAAAACTATTATAGACAAAACCTTAGATTTTTATGAAGAAAATAATATTCCTATAAATTCTTGCGAAGGTTTTGTAAGACAAGTTATTGGGTGGAGGGAATTTATTAGAGGAGTATACAGATCTAAAGGGACTGAAGAAAGAACAAAAAACTTTTGGGGATTTAAAAGAAAAATTCCTTCTTCTTTTTACAGCGGCACAACTGGAATAGAACCTTTAGATGACACTATTCATAAAATTAATAAGTCTGGATACGCAAATCATATTGAGAGATTAATGATAGTAGGTAATTTTATGCTTTTATGTGAATTTGATCCTGATGAAGTTTACAGGTGGTTTATGGAATTATTTATTGATTCTTACGATTGGGTTATGGTTCCAAATGTTTATGGAATGAGCCAATTTGCAGATGGAGGCCTAATGTCTACAAAACCATATATAAGTGGAAGTAATTATATTATAAAAATGAGTAACTACAAAAAAGGAGAGTGGTGTAAAATATGGGATGCATTATTTTGGAATTTTATGGATAAACAAAGAGACTTTTTCTTGAAAAATCCTAGAATGAGAATGCTAATTAGCAGTTTTGATAAAATGGATCCATCTAAAAGAGAAACTCACTTAATTACAGCTGACAATTTTTTAAATAGTCTTTAAAAAATTTCATTAAAATGGCCATATATAACATATCTTATAAAAATAAAGAAATAGATAAATTAATCAATGAAGAGCTAGGTGAAGCCTATTCTTTGTTAAATAAATTAAAGCTTGGTGGAATAGGATCAAGAAGAATGATTATTGAACATTTAAGTGAAAGAATAAATCATTTAAAATTGAGAGTCAGTGGAATTCAGTATAGTAATATTGAAATTAGACCAAACGGAATAATTCTACATATTAATCAGGGTATTTACACTTATGCTTGGACCATCCCGTATTACCATTTAAATATATATAATGGAGATTATTTTACCATACACGGAGCTGGGAACTACATTCAATTTAATAAAGAAAAAAGCTGGAAAGAAAATCGTAAATTTCTCACAAAATTAATAGGTTTAAAAGCTAAATTTAATTCTATAAAATAATGTATCCACTTTTAAGACTAATAAAAGTTGTAGTAAAGAGTAAATTTCAAGAAAAGCTTTCATTTGATACAGAGTATACAGACAGTGTAAGTTTAATTGTTTTACCACAAGATATAGATCCATTTATGGAACTCAATAATGGTAGATATGTTACACTTTTAGACTTAGGAAGATTTAGCCTTGGTTCTAAAGTGAATATGGGAAATTTTTTAAAAAAAAATAATTGGTCTTTAACGATTGTTGGCACTTATAATGAGTACAGACATAGATTAAGACTTTTTCAGCGTTTTATACTAAAAACTAAGATCATTGGATATGATGAAAATTGGTTTTATTTTTTTCAGAAAGTTGAAAGAAGAGGGAAAACACATATGGCATCCGTAGTTAAATTTACATATACTAGTAAAGAAGGATTGGTATTTCCAAAAGAAGTTATTGCTGTAATGGGAATAAAATATAACCCTAATAGCTTGCCATTATGGGTAAAAGAACTAACAGAACATCAGTTATTTAAAAAATAGCATAAAAAAAGGAGGGCAAGCCCTCCTTTAAATACTTTAGGTATTAATTACTTCGAAGATGAAGCAACTGCTAGGTTATACACAACTAAACCGAATCCGATTTTGTTAATAGCATCACCAATGTTGTAAACTACATCCATAGCTAGGGTGAAACCAAAAATATCACCTTCACCACCATACCATCCAGAAGTTCCAGCCATATATCCTATTGGATAAATTGCCCAACCGATAAGTACGAATTTACATAATATATTGTGTGCTTTAAGTACTTCTCCGCCTGCAGAAGTAGCCAAAGCTTTTGCTTCTCCAAACCAGATAAGATATACAATGTAAAAATAAGCAAGTCCTGAAACTAATCCCCATAACCATGCATTAGGTCTATCTACACCTTCTCCCCAGTATCCAGCAACTAACATTACTGTAGAAGCTCCAATTAGAGTCCACATTAATTTTTTAGTTGCACCAGCTGCTTTTAGAATTAGGTAAAATTCAACGCACATTAATGGCACAGTAAGTATCCAATCTACATAACGAAAGAATACAGGTGAACCATTTCCTGAAGCCCAGTAGTCACGCATATAATAGTAGTGAACTGCTGCTATAAAAGTAATGAGTCCTGAGACCAAAATAGAAGTTCTCCATTTTGTATCAAAAGAATTCATTGATAAGAAAAAGAAAGCCGAAGCCGCCATCATGGCCATACATCCTACAAAAAATGTAAAACCGACATAATCGTTAGTCTCCATTACAGGGACCGCGAGTAACATATTGTTTAAAGTTTCCATATTTGATTTAAAATTTATCGTTTGTTTAACGAATTTAATTATTAATTCAACAGGTTTCCAAATTTTTGTTAATTTTTTTTCTCTATATGGGTTGATTTAGAGCAATAAGAGCCATATAAGTGTAATAAATACACAAATTATTGAATCCAAGACAGTGTTTATTCTATGTTTTTTATAGAATATTTAATACCTCTAAATGAAAATGTTTCATTTTTTGACAACCCCTTCATTGCGGATCCAATGGGTGATAGTAGCGATATTATGAAATAATTATTTGATTCAATTTCTAATTTACCAATCCCAATAGATATAAAAAAAATACCCTTATCTGTTGTTATTAAAGAGCCTTGAGTTGCTACATTATGTTTCTTTGAGTTGTCTACTTGCTCTATTAAATGAAGCTTTTTATAAGCTAAGTCCAATTGCCTAGAATAATTATTTATTTCCGTCTGGATTTTAGCTCTTGATGTCTCGTGTTTATCTCCAGCAGAGCTTTTATGGGCAGTATCTCTGGACTCAGTTGTAGAAATAATTAAAAGTTCTAATGATTTAATCTTCTGCTTTTGAATAAAAATTAATTCATCACATATTGATTCTTTAATGTTTCCCATAGATAAAAGAAAAAAATTATTTCTTAAATATTCACTTTTTAATATTAACTTAAATCCATAAATAATGAAAAAATTCTTAACTATATTATTTTATTTAATTATTACTAAATCGGTTCTTTCACAGAATAGTATCAAAGAAATAATTAAAGATTATAATTATTCAACAGATTCCTTTTTCATTGGTGCAAGCTTAAACCATTTTCAGTTAAATAGTAATGATGAAAATTTATTTTTGAACGAATTTAATTATATGACACCTGCAAATTCATTTAAACAAACCGTTATACATCCAAAGCCAGGGGTCTGGAAATGGGATAGAGCAAATAATTTCATTGATTTCGCAAAAAAAAATAATTTAAATATTAGAGTCCATGGTCCTGTAAGTCCTCAAGCTTCAAAATGGGTTAAGGATGATAGTAGAACAGATCTAGAATTAAATAATATTCTAGAGGAATACTTTATAAGTTTATGCAAAAGAATAAATAACGAAAGTAATGTGAAATGGATGGATGTAGTTAACGAAACAGTCAATAGAGATGGAACATGGTTTAGTGAAAAGCCTGGAAGTGATAAATGGGAAAATCCTTGGACTCAAATCGGATTTAACAAGGATAGCATTCCAAAGTACATCCTAAAAGCATTTGAAATTGCCAATCAATATGCAACTAATATAAAACTTGTTTACAATCATAATGGAGGAATGGAAAAGATAATGTGGAAAAAGGTAATGGAAACCATTTCTTATTTAAAATCAACTGGCTTGAGAGTTGATGCAATTGGATGGCAAGCACACTTAAGAACAAATAGTTTATCGGAAAATAATCTGATATTTTTTGATTATTTAATCGATTGGGCGCATAAAAATAATTTAGAATTTCATGTTACAGAACTAAATCTTTGGATTAAAGAAGATATTAATAATTTAGATTCCATTCAGAATATTCAATCAGAATTGTATAAAAAAATAACAGAAAAATTAATAGAGAAAAAAAGTAGTGGTACAGTAGCTCTAAACTTTTGGGGATTGAAAAATAGAACGGGAAATCATAGTTTAAATAAAAATATTTTAAGTATTTACAATAAAAATGGTATTGCTAACAAGTCTTTAAATCAAATAAAAAAATCTTTGATAAATTATTCTAATCTTTAGTGCATTCAAAATTAGATGCATTCCTAGAAATTTATTTGTCTCCAAAATTCTTAACATTTATATTTTTTGTATTTTGTTAATTGTACAAAAATTAAAACAAACATTATGAAAAAAATTATAACTTTTTTATATCTATTGCTAATAAATAGTATCTTATATTCTCAAGGCTCTTCAATTAAAGGAGGATTGATTGACGCTAGTACTGGAGGATCTCTCCCAGGCGCTACCATATATTCTTCGACTTCAAATAAAGGAACTATTTCAGACCTTAACGGAACCTTTTCTCTTGATGGGCTAAAAGCTGGAGAAACAAGTATTAGAATAAGTTTTATTGGTTATTCACCCAAAGACACAATTTTCAGTATTTCTGAAGGAGAAAATGATTTAGGAATTTTAAATCTTAATCCTTCAAGCTTAGGTCTTAATGAAGTTGAAGTTATTGCAAGTATAGCTAATGACAGAAATACACCTGTTGCAGCAAGTACTCTTAGTGGTAAATTCATTGAAGATAACATCGGAAATCAAGAATATCCGGAAATTTTGAGAAACACTCCCTCAATTTATGTAACAAAACAAGGTGGAGGTTTTGGAGATGCAAGAATTAATGTTAGAGGATTTGATCAAACAAATGTTGCTGTCATGATCAATGGAATCCCAGTTAATGATATGGAAAATGGTAGGGTTTATTGGTCTAATTGGGCTGGTCTTTCTGACGTAACAAGCAAATTACAAGTACAAAGAGGGCTTGGTGCATCTAAATTGGCCGTACCATCTGTTGGTGGCTCCATTAATATTGTAACTAATGCTGCAGATTTTGAAAAAGGAGGGTCTGCAAGCACTACAGTTGGTAATGATGGTTATAGCAAATATGCTGTAGCCCTATCTTCTGGCGAAATGTCTAATGGATTAGCAACCACTTTTCAATTTACCCATACTAGAGGAGATGGATATGTTGATGGAACAAAGTTTAGAGCATTTTCATATTTTTTATCAACTAACTATAAAATCAATGAAAAGCAAAGTATTTCTGGAACTATTCTAGGAGCACCACAATGGCACCATCAAAGATACGGATATGGATCATATGACAATTTGCATTTATCAGACTATAGTGATGATGCACCTCATGGCCGAGGAATTAAATTTAATCATACTTGGGGAAGCTTAGACGGAGAAGAATTTAATTTTAGGAGAAATTTCTATCACAAGCCAAAAGCATTTTTAAACCACTACTTGGATTTTTCAGAAAATACCACTTTAAAAACATCTGCGTATGTTTCTTTAGGTATTGGTGGTGGAACTGGTCCTAGAGGAAGAGTTCAAAACGATTCCGGAAGAGTTTACGATAGTTTTGGAGGCTATGGAGTTGGAATAAGAGATGAAAATGGCCAAATTATGTTTGATAATATAGTTGCATACAATCAAGGTAACTACAGTGGCTTTAATGATGCTCCAAACACTGCTCCAAATACTACAACAAGTTCTGGTGATGGATTTATTAGAAGAGCATCTATGAATAGTCATACATGGTATGGTATTCTATCAACTTTAGATCACAAACTCTCTGAAAACTTAACCTTAACAGCTGGTGTTGATGCTAGATATTATAAAGGAGAGCACTACAGAAGATTGGAAAATTTATTAGGAAATACAAGCTATGTTTCAAGATCTGATGATAATAACCCAGATAACGAAATTACACTTGCATCACCTGCAGAATTTGGAAATTTCTTAGATAGGAGTTATAGAGACGGTAATAATGTTTTGAACTATCATAACGATGGACTGGTAAGTTGGCTTGGTCTTTTTGGACAACTAGAATATAAAAATGACGACATATCTGCTTTTGTCTCATTTAATGGCTCTCAACAAGGATTTAAAAGAATTGATTATTTCAACTATTTAGACAATGCTGCTCCAGGCTCAGATACTGCACAGGCAACAGATTGGCAAAACTTTTTAGGAGGAAATGCTAAAGCTGGCTTTAACTATAAGCTAAATGATAATATGAGAGTTTATGCGAGTGGAGGATACTTTTCAAAACAACCTATTTTTGACAATATTTTTCTAAACTATGTAAATGATATCAATCCTGATGCTGCAAATCAAACAGTAACTGCAGCTGAGGCTGGATATGGATATTTCGATGGAAAAATTAATGCCAGTGTAAATGCATATTATACAGTATGGGGAAATAGACAATATGATCAGTCAATTCAAAATGATCAAGGGCAAGACATATTGTATATTTTTGATGGAGTTTCTCAAACTCATTCTGGATTAGAGCTTGAATTAGACGCTAAAATAAATAAGCTTTTGACATTAAATGCAATGGCTTCTTTAGGAAATTGGGTTTATTCAAGTGATTTTACAGCTACTGGAACAAATACAGATACTCAAGTTTCAGAAGGATCTTTAACAATTTATGGA